>NZ_JBIUWM010000054.1:0-41395 GCF_044743445.1 Pseudomonas sp. NPDC087615
TCATCAAGTAGGAAAACCCGCTTCTGGGCCTGATTCTGGTTGCGGTTTAAGTACTCTAGCACATGGCCGGGAAGAATGGCGAACTGGTTGCCGCTGACGGCAAGCAGATCAACCGCCTGCGCTCAGAGATTGGTTTTGTGTTTCAAAACTTTAATCTGTGGCCGCACATGAGCGTGCTCGACAACATCATCGAAGCCCCGCGCCGTGTACTCGGCCAGAGCAAAGCCGAGGCGATCGAAGTCGCCGAAGCACTGCTGGCCAAGGTCGGCATCGCCGACAAGCGCCACGCCTACCCGGCGCAATTGTCCGGCGGTCAGCAACAACGCGCGGCCATCGCCCGCACGCTGGCGATGCAGCCTAAGGTGATCCTGTTCGACGAGCCCACCTCCGCCCTTGACCCGGAAATGGTTCAGGAAGTACTTAGTGTCATCCGCGCATTGGCCGAAGAAGGCCGCACCATGCTGCTCGTGACCCACGAAATGGGCTTCGCCCGTCAGGTCTCCAGCGAAGTGGTGTTCCTTCACCAAGGCTTGGTAGAAGAGCAAGGATCGCCACAGCAGGTGTTCGAAAACCCGCTTTCGGCGCGCTGCAAACAATTCATGTCCAGCAACCGCTAACGGAGCAACATGCATGCAGAACTATAAAAAGGTCTTCCTGGCTGCGGCCGTCACCCTCGCATTCAGCGCCGGTGCCATGGCTGAAACCCTGAAGATGGGCATCGAAGCGGCTTACCCGCCGTTCAACAACAAAGACGCCAGCGGCAACGTGGTCGGCTTCGACAAAGACATCGGCGACGCCCTGTGCGCGAAGATGAAAGTCGAGTGCACTGTGATCACTTCCGACTGGGACGGCATCATCCCGGCCCTGAACGCCAAGAAGTTCGACTTCCTGATCTCCTCGATGTCGATCACCGACGAGCGCAAAGGCGCGGTGGACTTCACCGACCCGTACTACTCCAACAAACTGCAATTCATCGCGCCGAAAGATAAAGAGTTCAAGACCGACAAGGACTCCCTGAAAGGCAAAGTGATCGGCGCCCAACGCGCGACCCTGGCCGGCACCTTCATGGAAGACAACATGCCGGACGTCGAACTGAAACTTTACGACACTCAGGAAAACGCCTACCTGGACCTGACGTCCGGTCGTCTGGACGGCATCCTCGCTGACAAGTACGTCAACTACGAGTGGCTGAAAAGCGAAGCCGGCAAAGCCTACGAATTCAAAGGTGACCCGGTGGAAGAAAGCGACAAGATCGGTATCGCTGTGCGTAAAGGCGACCCGATCCGCGAGAAACTGAACGCTGCGTTGAAGGAAATCGTCGCTGACGGCACCTACAAGAAGATCAACGACAAGTACTTCCCGTTCAGCATCTACTGATCCTGACCTGCCGGACTGACGCCGTGATCCGACGGCGTCGGCTCCCGGCCCTGCCTGCCGCGATTTGAACAGAAATCCATGATTATCGACCTCTACGGATTCGGCCCGGCGCTCGCCGCTGGCGCGCTGATGACCGTCAAACTGGCACTCTCGGCCCTGTGCCTTGGGCTGGTGCTCGGTCTGCTCGGCGCCTTGGCCAAGACTTCCCCGTACAAGCCGCTGCAATGGCTTGGCGGCTTTTATTCAACGCTGGTGCGTGGCGTCCCGGAATTGCTCTGGGTGCTATTGATCTACTTCGGTACGGTCAATCTGATGCGCGCCCTCGGCGAGTTCTTCGGCAATCCCGACCTGGAACTCAGTGCCTTCGCCGCCGGTGTGATTGCGCTGGGCCTTTGTTTCGGCGCCTACGCCACGGAAGTGTTTCGTGGCGCGATTCTCGCCATTCCCAAAGGTCACCGTGAGGCCGGCGTGGCCCTGGGCCTGTCGAAATGGCGGATCTTCACCCGGCTGATCATGCCGCAGATGTGGCGCATCGCCCTGCCGGGCCTGGGCAACCTGTTCATGATCCTGATGAAAGACACCGCACTGGTGTCGGTGATTGGCCTGGAAGAAATCATGCGTCACGCGCAGATCGGTGTGACCGTATCCAAACAGCCCTTCACCTTCTATATGGTCGCCGCGCTCATGTATCTGGGCCTGACCGTGTTGGCAATGACCGGCATGCACTTGCTGGAAAAACGCGCCGCTCGCGGCTTCGCGAGGAGCACCCAATGAACTGGGAAGTCATCATCAAATGGCTGCCGAAGCTGGCGCAGGGCGCGACCCTGACCCTGGAACTGGTGGCCATCGCCGTGATCGCCGGTCTGCTGCTGGCCATTCCGCTGGGCATCGCCCGCTCTTCGAAGCTGTGGTACGTGCGCGCGCTGCCCTACGCCTACATCTTCTTTTTCCGTGGCACACCGTTGCTGGTTCAGTTGTTCCTGGTCTACTACGGACTGGCGCAGTTCGACGCCGTCCGTAACAGCCCGATGTGGCCGTACCTGCGCGATCCATTCTGGTGTGCCACAGCGACCATGACCCTGCACACCGCCGCGTACATCGCCGAGATCCTGCGCGGCGCGATTCAGGCGATTCCACCGGGCGAAATCGAAGCGGCGCGGGCCTTGGGCATGTCCAAACCCAAGGCGATGTTCTACATCATCCTCCCGCGCGCAGCGCGCATTGGCCTGCCGGCCTACAGCAACGAAGTGATCCTGATGCTCAAGGCCAGCGCCCTGGCCAGCACCGTGACCTTGCTGGAATTGACCGGCATGGCCCGCACGATCATTGCCCGCACCTACCTGCCGGTGGAAATCTTCTTCGCCGCGGGCGTGTTCTATCTGCTGATGTCCTACGTGCTGGTGCGCGGCTTCAAGCTGCTGGAGCGCTGGCTGCGCGTCGATGCCTGCCAAGGGCGCTGACACTTCCCATGTGCTGACGGGCGAGGACCTACTCGCCCGCTTCACGGCACTGGATGCTTTTTTGATTGAGCATCAGGCACTGTGGAAACCTCGCCCCTTCACCCATCTTTCGCTCCCATGGGAAACCACCTACCCCCAATTGTCTTCGTGGCTACGCGCACGATCACTGGACGATGCAGAGCGCGCGCATAACCGGCCTGCCGATCTCGCCGAAGCCCCGGAGCCGTTCGCTGCGTTGGCAGCGTTGTCGGCTCAATTGAGTGCAGTCGGTGAGTTGCCGGGGCATACGCTGGAAGCCGCGGGGCATCGACTGAATGTCGATGTGCCGGGACGCAAGTGGCAGCAGATTGAAGCGTTTGCCAGTCGTTTGTCTTTTACCGCGCAGCCCACGCACTGGCTCGATTGGTGTTCCGGCAAGGGACACCTGGGTCGGCGCCTGCTGCGCGAAGGGCAACAACTGACCTGCGTTGAATACGATCCCTTGCTGGTCGCCAGCGGTCAGGCGTTGAGCAACCGTCATCATCTGCACGCCCTGCACATTGAACAGGATGTATTGGCGGCGGATGCAGCAACGTTATTGAACGCCGCACACACGCCCGTTGCCCTCCACGCCTGTGGCGATCTGCATGTGCGCCTGATGCAACTCGCCAGCGCCAGCGGTTGCCGACAACTCGCCATCGCGCCGTGCTGCTACAACCGGATCAGCCGCACTGCGTATCAGGCAGTGTCCTGCGCTGGTTTGGAAACCGCCCTACAGCTATCGCTGGAAGATCTGGCGCTGCCAATGAGCGAAACCGTCACCGCCGGAGCACGAGTCCGACGTCAACGCGACGCATCGATGGCTCGACGCCTGGCCTTCGACCTTTGGCAACGACAGCTACGCGGCGTCGACGAATACTTGCCAACCCCCTCACTGCCCAGTACTTGGCTGGACAAACCGTTCGCTGATTACTGCTGCGACCTGGCCTCCCTCAAAGCGTTATCCACAGTCGGCGCGCAAGACTGGCAGGCGCTCGAATCCGCCGGATGGCAGCGGTTGGCCGAAGTGCGCAATCTCGAATTGCTTCGAGGACTTTTCCGACGTCCGCTGGAGCTTTGGCTGAATCTTGATAGAGCACTTTTCCTCGTCGAGCAGGGATATGTCGTACGCCTCGGGACTTTTTGCGAGGCACCGCTTACCCCACGCAATTTCCTACTGCTCGCCGAACGCGCTTAAAAACGCCTCATCCTGTGGATAACTCTGTTGATGGAATTCTAACGGATCCAATATCCATGGCTGTTTCGAGGCTTAAACCCTGCTGGTCATTTTTTGTTCACATTGATAAAAAACCGAGAAAACAGGGGTTTGCGCACAAAATGAGAACACCTTCACAAAAACCGACCTAAGCCCGGTACCGGGCCGCTCAGTTGTGCATAAGCCGCCAATCAAAACGGCATAACTGCCGAATAACGGGCCAGCGAAGTGAATAATTGCGACCTCTCGCCAGCCTTGCTATACAAGGCCACAGCGTGCCGGTAGCGCACGGACAAAGAACAATAATCCGACGGACAGGAAGCGCCCGTGACGTTCATTTCCTACGCGCAGAATTTCGAAGACATCCGCCTATGGCGTGCACTCAAGTCGTTCGAACAGGGTTTCTATATCGATGTCGGCGCCAATGACCCGAGCCATGACTCGGTCACCAAAGCCTTCTACGACCACGGCTGGCACGGCGTTAACGTCGAACCGATGCAGAACTACTACGACGCCCTCTGCCAACAACGCCGACGCGACGCGACCGTACAATGCATCGCCAGCGACCAACCCGGCGAAGTGACCTTTTACGGTATCCCCGGCACAGGCCTCTCCACCGCAGACCCGGCCGTTGCCCAGCAGCGCAAAGACCTCGGCATGGACGTGCGCAGCCTGACCGTCGAAGCCCGCACGCTGACGTCAATCTGCGAACAGTACGTCAGCGACCGACCGATCCACTTTCTTAAAATCGACGTCGAAGGCCACGAAGAAACCGTCCTGCGTGGCATGGACTTCAACCGCTTCCGCCCGTGGATCATCGTCATCGAAACCCCATGGCAACGCGACCACACCTGGGAACACCTGGTGACCGAGGCCGGCTATCAAGCGATCCTGTTCGACGGACTTAACACTTGGTTCCTGGCCGACGAACACCTCAACCTAAAACCCGCCTTCGATATCCCGCCCTGCAACCTCGATAACTTCCAACTCTGCCAGGGCCACGCCCTCGCCCACCCTCTGAGCCCCGGCGAACTCCAAACCTCGCAACAACTCGCCGACGCTCTGCACCGCGCCGAACAAGCCGAAGCGCAACTGCTCACCCTGCAAAACAGCCGCACCGTGCGGGCGCTAAAAACGCTGCGTAATGCACTGCGCAGGGCTTGATTCGACCGAATGCAAAAATAGTCTGAATTCAGGGGTTTACAGAATTAACCCAGTCGCTATAATCGTCGCCCACACGCCGGTATAGCTCAGTTGGTAGAGCAACTGACTTGTAATCAGTAGGTCCCGGGTTCGACTCCTGGTGCCGGCACCATACAAAACAAAGCCCCTGCAGAAATGCAGGGGCTTTGTTGTTTCTGGGTATTAAACGTACAAAGCCTTCGCTACTGCGAGGGTCTGCTTGTTTCAAACCTGACTGATTTCAAACACAAACGAAATCCGGCGCTGGCTTGCACTCCACACATAGCGCAGATGCTTGCCCTGCTTGGGAATCGACACCGCCGGCGGGCGGAATGCCGCGACGCATTCGTGCCCGGCTAAGCGAACGCTGTTGTAGAGCACCCCCCAGGACTCTGTTTCACGCAGTTGTCGGGCGAAGATCTGAGACGGGCCGTAGGCGTCCGGATCAGCGTTGTGCAAATGCGGGTAATCGCGGCGGACGTCGTGCAGCGGTTTGACCACCCGGTTGACGTAAGTGCGCATGGTCAACTCAAGATCCGCCTCGTGGGTGGCAGCGAGAAAACGCTCCTGGTGATAGCAGGTTTCGGCGATGGCGGCGGCCTGGCTGCTGGCGGCGTAGTAAACGCCGAAGGTACCGTCGCAGAAGCGGCTGCTTTTGCCGATGTGGGTGAACGCGGCCATTACCGGAGTCGAGCCGGGGCCGGAGAGTCGATCTGCTGGGCGCACCCGGGCGAGGACGCCGGCCTGTTCGATCAGGCGATCGTTGGTCAGCGCCTCGATGGCATAGGCGATTTCCAGGTCTTCGGGATCAAGTACGTCTTCGAACAGTGCAATCGGCGGGAAGCTGCTGTTGACGATCCGGTAGGCTCGCGACCATTGAACATCAACCAGCGCTGGCGTCTTCAACCGCGCACACCGTCGAGGTAGCGACGCACGTCGGCGATGTCGACCACCCTACCCCCCAGCATGTAGTCCAGCGCCGTTTGCCCATTGAACGGCGCCGCTGTGTTCGGGCTGCTCACCCAAGTGAAGGCGCGCTCACGGCTGTTGCTGAAGATGATGCTCAACGCCTTGTGAATCCCCATCAAATAGGAGATGCGCTCAAGGGTGTCGTGGGGCAGGCGCACGTTTGGCGGCAGATGTTTGTATTTGTAGAACGTCGTATTGCCGACCCCGCCAAGCAAGGTGCGCTGCTGCTCGGCGTTGCAGCCCCAACGTTCCATGAGATTGAAGAAAAACTTCAGCGCGACGCGGCCTGCTTCGGGGGCGTCGAGTTGTTCACGTGGGTTGAGGACTGGGGTTGAGGTAGGCATGGCCGCCTCCATTGGTAGCTGACATGCCTTTAAGCCTAGTACAGATACGGATGTTTGTTTTCTTTTAATCCGTTAACGGATCAGCTCGTTATCCAAACAGGAATGTTAAAAAAGCCGCGAATTGTTATTTCACGTGAGTATTTTTTGACCGCAATCACCCCAACGTCACCAAAAACCCCGATCCTGTGTCAGCCTCCAGCCATCGGTGGAGACATCAATTCGCTACTAAACCCGCGACAACTATGCTCAGGTGCTGGAATATAGCCGGCATAGGACGCCGGATCGGCAGTCTCGTAAACAACAATACCCAGCCCACTTTAGAGGGCATTACCCATGGATAGCAGAACCTTACGCAACCTCATGCGCATCGTGCAGACCGGCTCTTTGTCGGCCGCAGCCGAGCATTCGTGCCTGACTGTGCAGGCGTTGGCCGCGCAGTTGAACAAGGTCGAAGAGCAGTTCGGTTTCCGCTTGTTTCGTCGTTCCAACAAAGGGCTGACGCTGACGCCGCAAGGCACTGAGCTGACGCCGTATATGGACAGAGTGCTGATTGCCACGCGACAGATGGAAGATAAAGTCGAGGCTCTGAAAGTGCCGGGGCAGCGTACGTTGAAGGTCGCGTTGAACAACACGTTATCGCCGGACTTCAATCGGCGAATGATCGGGCGCCTGATTGAGGTGTTTCCCGATTATCAGATGGAGTTCAGCTACGCCGAGTCGATGGAAAACCTCAGCAAGCTGAAGAATGAGGACTTTGACCTCGCCGTGCTGATTGGCCCGCAGCGACCGGGTTTGCCGAGCATCGTCCTGCCCGAGGTACAGGTGCAGGTGGTCGGTGCACATTGCGGTCAGGAGAATGATCCGCTGACGTTGCTGGGTGACAAGTTTCAGGTGCGTCCTGCGGAAGACTGTCCGTATTCCCACAGCTTCTTGCGTTTTCTCGACGCCGGTCTGGGCAATCACGAGAACGGTCAGCGCATGGTCTACTCGTGCAGCGAAACCCTGACGCTGTCGCTCATCACGCAGATGGACGCGGTGGGCATGGTCTCGCGTGAGGCCGCGCAGAAAAACGGCCTGACGATTTTCCCCGGGTTCGAGGATTTCCTCGAGGTGCGCCTGGCGGTGAACAATCCTGAATTGTCGAGCCAGGCGTTGAGCGATGTCGTCGCTCTGCCGCTACATGAACGAGCCGAGCGCAATGTACGCAGCCGTGCCAACCGCCACACTGAGAAAGAGGTTTTTGCTGAAATACGCACATAACAGCGTAGGAATCGCCGCATAAAATTCCGGGCGATCGAGTTGCAGGTGCTGATCCTTGATCAACAAGGGTGTCAGGCTGATCGCAGCGACGATCGCCACCGGCAAGTACTCCAGCGCCCGCGCAATAAACGGCGGCCAGTGCTCGGTGTTGACTTGCAGTGGCAAGGCGCGTGGCAGGAAGGTCACGGCCATCATCAGCGCGACCACCAGAATCAGGAACGTTTGGTCAGGCATACACCGACTCCGCAGCCCACAAACGTGGCGATAAACACATTAAACGGCGAACTGCTGACCAGGCTCAGTGCGCCCATGCACAGCACGGCCGCCGCGGCGGCGATGAGTTTTTTGCGTGTGTTGCACAGTGACACCAGCACGTAGAGCATCATCGCGGTCAGTGCGTAATCGAGTTGGTATTTGATCAGGTGCGCCGCGTACTGTGCGCACACCGCACCCAGCAGGCCTCCGAGCACCCACGAGGTGTGGCAGAACAGGTTGAAGCCAATCAGATAACGTACGTTCACCGGTGCGCCGGTGCCCAGTTTCACGCTGTGGAAAGCAAAGGATTCGTCGGTCAGACCACCGGCGTAACACCAGCGCTCCATGCGACTGAGGCCCATGGCGCGCAGGGCCTTGGCCATGTACACCGACATCAGCATGTGTCGCGCGTTGATCAGGAACGTGGTCAGCACAATGGTGGTCAACGATGCACCGCTTGAGATCAACGCCAACGCCGCAAATTGCGAAGCCCCGGCATAAACAAACAAGCACATCGCCACGGGCAGCCACATGGGCAGTCCGGCATTCACGGCCATCAAGCCGAATACAAACGACACCGTGAAATACCCGGCCACCACCGGGCTGGCTTCGGCAAACGTGCGCGACGGCTGAGGGTTGACCATCAGCGGCGCACTGCCGGACGTTTCATTCATAGATCCCTCTCAAATGTCCGTTCGCCGTGAGGCTCGCAAAAACCCTGGGCAGTCCAGAAACGCTTGCCCGCGAGGTTAGCATCGTCGACGAACAGAAACATCCGCAACACACCGACCCGCTTCATGTCGGACGACGCCGCTTCAACCAGGCGTTGACCAACGCCCTGGCTGCGATAGCAGGGGCTGACGGCCAGATGGTTGATCGTGCCGCGGCTGCCGAGCATACCGCCCAGCACCGCGCCGACGATTTCGCCGGCCACGTCGAAGGCGAGATAGGCCGTGGTGGTTTTCTGGATCAACACGCCGCGCAGACATTTGGCGTCCTGCCATTCGCAGAACGACACTTCGTCGAACTGGCGGAAGAAGCGCTCCATGGGTTGCGCATCCTTTGCCGTGGCGCGTCGCAGCACCACGGGCGTCGAACATTCGACGCCGTCGATTGGGGTGATCTGATTAGCGAACAATGTCGAAAGCGGTCCCGGGCCGCGAGAAGGAAATCGCCAGAATCTGCCGGTACGCCATGGCATGGGTGTGTGAGTTGCGCGCCGGAGTCACGTAGTGGCGCATGTCGCGATCGAGGAAGTAGGTGGTGTCGAGAATTTCCTTATACGTGGTCGACGCCAATTGATGCTCATGAATATCGTACAAACGACTTTCCGCACCCTCGACATTGTTGCGCCCCCAGAAGTGCACACCGCTGAACGGATAACCGTCGCAGTGAATCCCTTCGGGGGTAATTTCCAACTGTTTGCCGGGTTTGATCTCGATACGGATCTGATGGATCTGGCACTGCCAGATTTCATCGTGCAGCTCTTCCGGCAACACGCTTTTGTACACTTCAAAATCGGTGTCGATCAGGCTGCGCATCACCGGCGACTCGATGACTTCATCAGAGAAGTCCTGAAAGTGGCGCACCATGCCGCCCACATAAGCGTTGTTTTCCTTGGACTGCACGTAGGCGCGATGCTCAAGTTGCTTCAGTTCGCGCGTTTTGGGGTTGTACTCAAAGTCGCTGTAACGACGGTAACGCATGCCGGCTTCGGCCTGACCGTAGTAACTGTCAGGCTCCATGTTTTCCCAACTTTTGGTCAGTCTGACGAAGTCGGCAAAATGACCGTAGAGATTGAAGTCACCACCCTGGACGTTGACATATTTGTCGCGCCGTAGCGATTCGCCCACTTCTCTGTTCAAAACGATCATTACCAAATTCTCCGCTGCGTTGAGCGGCCTAATCTATTAGGTGGAGAATTTGCGTCCATGAGAAAGAATTTCAGGCATTTAAAGCCCTGTTTGAAACGAAGTTTGAAGTGGCTGAAAAACAACTTTCACATGACAAAAACACGGGTTTTTTCTGGTTTTCACCGGAAAACAGTCGAAAAAAAACCCCGACCAGTCGGGGTTTTTCTCAGATGTATTACACCTGTTCGATCATCAGAAGATGTTGATCGGGTAATCGACGAATACACGCACTTCGTTGCCGCTGACGTTGTACTCGCTGGATTTTTGCGAAACACGCAGGATCGAGCTGCGCAGTTTCACGCTCAGGTCTTTGGCCGGGCCGCTTTGCACGACGTACTTGAACTGGTTGAAGATTTCGCGCTCGGTGCCGCCTTCACTGGTGGAGGTGGTGATGTTATCGCCACGCACGTACGCGAAGTTGTAGCTCAGACCCGGTACGCCGAAGGCGCCGAAGTCCAGGCCGTAGCCCAGTTGCCAGCTGCGTTCGTCTTCAGCGTTGAAGTCCGACCAGTAGGAGTTGGCCAGGTAGATGGTGTTGCCGCCGTCGCCGACGCGACCCTGACCTTTCTGATAACCGCCGTAGGCGTAGCCCAGGTTGCTGTCGCCGGTGGAGCGCTGGTGCGCCACGGTGAACGAGTGCGGGCCAGTGGCGAAGGTGGCTGCCAGGCTCCAGATCTTGTTGTCGTCACCGGTTACACCGTTTTCGCGGACATAAGAGTTGTCCAGCTTTGTGCGATAACCGTTGAAGTCCAGGGTCAGGGACTGATCCTTGTCGATCGGGAACACGTAGTTGGCGTTCACGTATTGTTTCTTCAATACGTCTTCGACGTCGGAAGCGTACAGCGCTGCCTTGAACTGTTCGGTGAACTGGTAGCTACCGCCCAGTACGTTGATCGATTTCAGACCACCGCTGTCACGGCCTTCAGCGCTCTTGCGCGATTCGGCGGTGAAACGACCGGCGTTCAGCTCCAGGCCTTTGATCTCTTTAGAGGTGATCAAGGTACCGGTGTAGCTTTCCGGCAGCAGACGCGAGTTGTCGTAGTTCAACACCGGCAGGGCCGGCATCTGGTCACCGTAGGTCAGTACGGTGTTGGACACGCGGAATTTGACCGCTGCACCAAACTTGGACAGATCGTCAGCCGCGTTGCCGCTGTCGCCCTGTTTGAAAAAGTCGATACCACCGGCGCCGCTACGGCCCTTGCCGCCGTCCAGACGCAGTGCGTACAGACCGAAGGCGTCAACGCCAACACCGACGGTGCCTTGGGTGAAACCGGACGAGAACGTACCGATGGCCGCTTGGCCCCACTCGGCTTTGTCTTTGTTACCGTCTTTGTAATCACGATTGATGTAGGCATTGCGCAGCAGCACTTTGAGGCTGCTGTCTTCTTGAAAACCCTTGGATTCGGCCTGTTCGTTAGCCATGACCGAAGTGGCGCTCAACATCCCCAGAGCGATCAGGCTGATTCGCTTGTTCAACATTTTGTTTTCCTTATTACGGGTTGAAACGCACTGTGTCGAACGGCTGAAACGGCGCTCATGCGCTCTTTTTTCACCCCGAAACAAAAAGGCCCGCCCACGACAAAGTCGTGTCGGGCCTTCTTATTATTTTTGAGTCATGGCGGTTGGCCACAGGCGTTGGGGCGAATCCTATCCGCGCCCGGAACAATGTGTCAATTTCAAGAATCGTCTTTAAATAGGCAAAAATCGTCTAAGAAACGTAAATTTTCCGCTGACTGGTTGCTCGGAAATGCCCACAGCCAGTGAATCCCGCGTGTATCAGGCGCAACCGTCCAGTCCACAGAAGGCTGAAGACTCGCCAACCCCTTCGCTGCCAATGACCTCACCCAACCATTGGGCAAAGGCCTGCGGCTTGCCCAGCCAAGGACTGATGTCGATGAGCGTGAATTGACCGTCCTTTTCCAACGCAAAAGTCGGAAATCCCTGCCCTCCCAGTTGGGCCAACAAACCACGAGTGGCTTTTATGTGGTGCTCGGTATCAGCCGATTTAACCGTGGCCTGAAAGGTTTCCCCGACGTATCCCATCTGCTGCGCCAGTTCCAGGAGAACTGATTGCTCGGCAATTCGCCGCCCCTCCACGTAATGCGCTGTCTGCAACCGCCCGAGCATCTGCAAACCACGCGCGTCGATGGCCTCTGCGGCCATGACGGCCGCAATCGGTGGCGTCGAATCGAAAACGGCGGTGTGATCGCGCAGCAAACCTTCGAAATACGCCTCGCCAAACGGCTGCCCGGTGTATTCGGCGATGCGCCGGTCGTGGGGCATGACGTAATTGCGCAACTGTGGCGTCACGCGCTGGCGGTTGGTGCCGCTCATCATGCCGCCCGCATGGGCGATTACCGGCAAAACGTGTTGCGCCGCTTGCACCAGCGGTTTGGCGCCGTAACACCAACCGCACAACGGGTCATAAATGTAGTGAAGGATCATCAGAGCGCTCCGGCAGGAAAGTGGGAAAAATCGATGCCGGCAGACTAGTGCTCAAGCTGTTGCAGAAAAACGCCGGAATGGCTTTCAGACTGTTTCGTGAATCGGGCGAATGGTGCAAACGATCGGGTGTATCCAGATAGACATAAATTGAAACAATCAGACCAAGGAACTTCTTCGGAATAATTAACGGAAGCAAATGCAAAGCATTACCATTCGCGCGCTCGATATTCTTCCCACCTTTCGGATGCGCTTTTCAATGCCTGCCCCGTTTCGTCTTACGCCCGTAATCCTTGGGCTTTCTGCTTTCCTGTCCAGCGGTTTTGCCTACTCGGCGACTGAACTGCCCGCCACCGCCATCAGCGCTGAAGCGCAAGCGGATGACCCGCGCGTCACCATCAGCAACACCGCGACCCGCACATCGACGCCGGTGCGCTATGTGCCGCAGGCCATCGACTCGATCAAAACCTCGAACGTCGCCCACTACGGCACCAACGACATCGGCGACGCCTTGAGTGGCATGCCCAACGTCAGCAGCAGCGCCGATACCCGTTTCGACAGTTTGCGCATTCGCGGCTTCGACGCCAGCAACGATTTCTATCTGGATGGCATTCGTGACGACAGCCAGTACAAGCGCGACCTGCACAACGTCGAACGGGTTGAAGTGCTCAAAGGCCCGGCTGCCGTGCTGTACGGCCGAGGCAGCCAAGGCGGGATCGTCAACCGGGTGAGCAAAATGCCGGAGCCCGGCCGCCGCTCGACCATCGAAGCCCAGGGCGGCAGCGAGGATCTGCGCAGTTTGTACGCCGACCTCAGCGCCGACCCGAGCGAGAACATCAGCCTGCGCCTGAACATGGGCAACATGGATGAAAACAGTTTCCGCGACGGCGTCAGCGGTAACCGTCAACTGTTCGCGCCGTCGATGAGCTGGCAACTGACACCCGACCTGAACTGGCTGGTGCAGTACGAATACAGCCGCTACAACCGCACGCCGGATCGCGGCATTCCGGGGGTAAACGGACGTCCGGCGGATGTGGGCCGCGACACGACTTACGGCAACGAACACGACTTCATCGACGACAAGACGCAGTCCTTGCGTTCAAAACTCACTTACGAACTCAACGACAACTGGCAACTGCGCCAGACCCTCGGTGTGTTCAAACTCGACAGTGATTTCGACAACACCTACCTCACCGGATATACGCCTGCGACCAACAAGGTCACGCGCCAGCACTGGCAGCAGGACCTGACGACTCGCAACGTCTACAACAACCTGGAACTGGAAGGCGCGTTCGACACGTTCGGCCTGGAGCATCGCCTGCTCACGGGTATCGAAACCGGCAGTCAGCGCCGCGATCCAAAGCTGTATAACGCGGCCACCGGCCGGACGCCGGGCGCGCAAGCTGTGCCAGCGCTTGATCTGTTCAACCCCAATCGCGACCTGCGCCACACCGGCGCGATGCAGCTCTCAAGCAGTAGCCACACCGAAGTCGAAAGCCGCGCGGTGTACGTGCAGGATCAACTGCGCCTGAACGATCAGTGGCAAGTGCTTGCCGGCCTGCGCTACGACACCTTCGATATCGAGTCGACCAACAAACTCAGGAACATGTCCGAAGACCGCGACAGCCACAGCACCAGCCCGCGCGTGGGTCTGGTCTGGACGCCGCTGCACAATCATTCCTTCTACGCCTCGTGGTCCAAGACCTTCTCGCCAGTGGGCGGCGGTCTGATCGGCATCACGCCGGGCGCAGCCGGTAACAGCAACGACTTGAGCCCTGAGCTGACCAAGCAGAAAGAAATCGGCGTGAAGAGTGACTGGCTCGATGACCGTTTGAGCACCACCCTGGCGATCTATGACCTGGAGCTCTACAACCGCCGCACCACCGATCCGAACGATCCGACCCTGACCATCATGACCGGCGTTCAGCGCTCACGCGGGATTGAGCTCACCGGCACCGGCAAAATCATCGGCAACTGGTATGTGCGCGGTGGCGTCGGTGTGCAGGATGCAATCATCGAGAAGGACAACAATGGCCTGGAAGGCAAGCGCATCAACAACGTGGCCAAGCGCAACGCCAGCCTGTTCCTGACCTGGAAGCCGGAGATGGGCTGGTACGGAGAAAGCGGTCTGACCCTGGTTGGCCAGCGCTATGCCGACAACGCCAACACCACCGTGCTGCCAGGCTATGGCCGCTGGGATGCGCTGGTCGGCTATCGCTTGAAGGACTGGGATTTGCGCGCGGCGCTGAACAACATCACTGATCGCGAGTATTACGCGTCGGCCACCAGCCAATATCAAATCCAGCCGGGAGCGCCGCGTAGCGTGGTGATGACGGGCACCTACAGCTTCTAAATAAGCGCAAAAACCTGTGGGAGGGGGCTTGCTCCCGAAGGCGTCCGGTCAGTCGACATCTCCGTTAACTGACCCACCGCATTCGGGAGCAAGCCCCCCCAGTCAGTGTTCACACTGGATTTTGCAACGCCCATAAAAAAGCGCCGCCATCCCGGCAGCGCTTTTACCCATCGCTGTTGTTTTTCTTATCCTTGCATCACAGCCCACAACGCATCCAGTTCTGCTTCGCTGAACAGGTCAGCGGGGTAACGCTCGATCATCATCCGGCGCGGATCAGCTTCCCTGATCTGACGCGTTCCATTGGATTTCAACCAGTGCGCGACTACCTGGAGCGATTTGCCGTTTACGGCCATGGGGCGCAAAGTTCGTGCTCTGACTATGTTCACTTCGGCGTTCATTTCGGCGCTCTCCCCCCGTTAATGAGCGGCTAAGTTATCCAAGGTTTATGACAGAACTGTTGAAGTTCTCCTCCCTCCCTAGTACTCAAGTTTCAATACAAGAGCTATGCCAATGTTTCGCACTTGTCGACAAGCGGATACAAAGAAGCCCGCCGTCCAGCAGGGACGCGGGCTTCTTTGTCTATCGGGCAAGCGAATCGTCGCCCCGCTGATTGTTCAATCAACTCAAGCTGTTACGACTCAACTCACTCTTTGTGCGGCGCTGGCTGCTGTTGGGTAAGGCAGTGAATATTGCCGCCACCCAGTAACAGTTCGCGGCCCGGCACCATCACCACTTCGTGCTGCGGGAACAGGTTCTGCAGGATTTCCCTGGCCGGGCCGTCCATCGGATCGTCGAAGCTCGGCGCGATGATGCCGCCGTTGACGATCAGGAAATTCACGTAAGAACCCGCCAGACGCACGCTCGGGTTGCGCTCTTGCGTGCCGTCCACCGGATCAACGCCAGCGCACTCTTCTTCGGTGGCAAACAGCGGCCCCGGAATCGGCATTTTGTGCACCGTGAACGGGCGTCCCTTGGCGTCGATGCTGTTTTGCAGCACGTTCATCGCCGCCTGGCAGCGTGGGTAATTCGGATCCTGTGGATCGTCGGTCCACGCCAGCAGCACTTCGCCCGGACGCACGTAGCAGCAGAAGTTATCCACATGGCCGTCGGTTTCGTCGTTGAACAAACCGTCCGGCAGCCAGATGATTTTATCCACAGCCAGGTTGGCGCTGAGCACCGCTTCGATTTCTTCGCGGCTCAGGTGCGGGTTGCGATTGCGGTTGAGCAGGCATTCTTCGGTAGTGATCAGCGTGCCTTCGCCATCGACGTGAATCGAACCGCCCTCGAGCACAAAACCTTCGGTGCGGTAACGCGGACTGCGCTCAATCTCAAGGATCTTGCCGCCGACCTGTGAGTCGCGGTTCCACGGCGAGTACAAGCCGCCGTCAAAGCCGCCCCAGGCGTTGAAGTCCCAGTTCACGCCGCGCACTTCGCCGCTGTTGTTGATGACGAACGTCGGGCCGCTGTCGCGTACCCAAGCATCATCGCTGGACATCTCGACCACGCGGATATTCGGCACGTCCAGACGCGCACGGGCGTTTTCGTACTGGCCGGCAGAAACGGCCACGGTCACCGGCTCGAAACGGGCAATGGCTTTAGCCACTGCCGCGTGTGCGGCTTGCGCCGGTTTGCCGCCCAGACGCCAGTTGTCCGGACGCTCGGGCCAGATCATCCAGGTCTGAGTCTGGGGTGCCCACTCGGCCGGCATGTGGAAGCCGTCGGCGCGCGGGGTACTTTTCAATGTGGTCATCGGGATCAGGACTCCAGGGAACCGTCGAGGGTTTTCAACGCGCCGTACAGATTCGGCCGGCGGTCGCGGAATGAACCCCACGCGCTGCGAATATGTTCGAGCTCGTCGAGGTTGAAAGTGTGCACAAGAATACCTTCTTCGGTTTTATTCAGCTCCTGCACTTTTTCGCCGAACGGGTTGGCAATGAAGGAGGAGCCGTAGAACGTGATGTCGTAGCCGTCCTGTTCTTCGTGGCCGATGCGGTTGCTGGCGATCAGCGGCATCAGGTTGGCGCCGGCATGACCCTGCTGCACGCGCTGCCAGTGATCGCGGGACGAAATGCTTTTGTCGTGCGGCTCGCTGCCGATGGCGGTCGGGTAAAACAGGATTTCCGCGCCTTGCAGGGCCATCGCCCGCGCCGCTTCCGGGAACCACTGATCCCAGCAGATGCCCACGCCGATTTTCGCGTAACGGGTGTTCCACACCTTGAAGCCGGTATCGCCCGGGTTGAAGTAGTACTTCTCGTGGTAGCCCGGGCCGTCCGGAATGTGGCTTTTACGATAAATCCCGAGGTTGCTGCCGTCGGCGTCGATGATCGCAATGCTGTTGAAACGCGCACGCCCGGCCAGCTCGTAGAAGCTGATCGGCAATACAACCTGCAGCTCTTTGGCGACTTTGCGGAAATGCTTGATCGCGACGTTTTCTTCAACCGTCGTGGCCAGTTGCAGATAGTCCGGGTTTGGCTTCTGGCAAAAGTACGGCGCCTCGAACAATTCCTGGATCAGGATGATCTGCGCGCCTTGGGCGGCCGCTTCGCGCACCAGCCTTTCAGCGGTTTCAAGGTTGGCTTCCAGATCCCACGAACAGGCCATCTGAGTGGCGGCGACGGTAACGATACGGCTCATGAATCATCTCCGGGCAAAGGCTTTGACGGTCGAGGATTCGACCGAAGAGAAAAAACGCGCGCACCGGACAAAAATCACCATGCCGGAGCAATGGCGACTTTATAGCCGATAAATATCGGCTTTTGAAGCTACAAAAATGTATTTCGTCTGATTTTAAAGACTTAATACCGATACAAATCGAATTAAAACCACCAAACGAAAGGTGTGGGGCTTGCTCGCGAAAGCAGTGTGTCAGTCACTTTGGATGTCGACTGAAGCACCGCTTTCGCGAGCAAGCCCGCTCCCACAGGGGTTCGTGGGTTTTACAAGCCTTCGGTGAGCACCCGGTCGAGCATGTCGACAAAGAAGTCCACACTGCGCCGCGGCGTCACCATCGGCGGTTTGATCTTGAGGATGTTCAGGTCATCGCCGGTCGGCTGCATGAAAATCCCCAGTTCGCGCAGACGATCACACAGCAACGAGGTCTCTTCGGTCGCAGGCTCCAGCGTCTCGCGGTTGCGGATCAACTCCAGCCCCAGATAGAACCCCGAACCATGCACGGCGCCGACCAGCGGATGTTTATCGATCAAGGCTTCGAGCCGCGCCTTGAAGTGGCCGCCCACCACTTGGGCGTTCTCCCAGAGTTTTTCTTCCTCCATCACATCCAGCACGGCCATGCCGATCTGGCAGCTCACCGGACTGCCACCGGCCGACGAGAAGAAGTAACCCTCAGCCTCCAGCGCCTCGGCGATTTCCCGGCGAGTGATCACCGCGCCCAGTGGCTGGCCATTGCCCATGCCTTTGGCCATGACGATGATGTCCGGCACCACGCCTTGCTCTTCGAAGCCCCAAAAGAAATGGCCCATGCGCCCGTAACCGACCTGCACTTCATCGGCGATGCACACGCCACCCTGTGCGCGGACCCGCGCGTACACCTGCTGCAGATACCCCGTCGGCAGCGAGATGCCACCGGCATTGCCGTACACCGGTTCGCAGATGAACCCGGCCAGTTGGCGTTTCTGCTCGGCGATTTTCGCCAAGTGATGTTCGACGCTGCGCACGTAGTCAGGTGCCGAATCGAGGCCACGGAACTCGCCGCGATAGAGGTTTGGCGCGGTCACCGGATGCACCCAGTCCGGGCGGCTTTCGAGGGCTTTGGGGTTGTCGGCGATCGAGGTCGACACCGCATCGGCACCCACCGTCCAGCCGTGGTAGGCCTCCAGCACGCTGATCATGTCGCGACCGCCGCTGTAAGCCCAAGCCAGGCGGATCGCCAGGTCATTGGCCTCGCTGCCACTGTTGACCAGAAACACCCGATCCATGCCCTCCGGCGCCAGCTTCAGCAAGCGCTCGGAAAACTCGGCGACCGCCGCATAGTTGAAGCGTGAGTTGGTATTGAGGAGCGACCATTGACGGGCAGCGACCGCCGCCATGCGCGGATGGCCGTGACCGAGCACTGCCACGTTGTTGAGCATGTCGAGATAGGAACGGCCCTGCATGTCGATCAGGTGGTTGCGCCAGCCGCGCTCGATGCGCGGCGGATCGACGTAATAGTGTTTTTGTGTACGGGCGAAACTGGCATCGCGGCGTTCAAGCAGGGTCTTGGCGTCCAGCTCTGGCTCGGCATCGCAGGCCAGCCCCAATAACCCCGCAGGAGACGGGCACAACGCTTGCCACGCGGCGGCGCGCGATGGCGTACAGAAGAGCGGCGCATTCAGTTGCGCACCGCGATTCAGTTGCACGATCAACGGCCCGCTGACCGCGCCCAGCACCTGACCTTTGACCAGCGCTGCGCCGCTGTGCAGCGAAGGCGTCACGCCCCACAAGCGCACGCTGAGCTGTGGGCCGTCGAGTTGCAGCACGCCATCTGCGTGCTGATGAACCACACCGGCAAACGGCGACTCCACGGGTGTGCCAGTGGGCACGCGCAATTCGACGTGCAGCGCGAACGTGTCCGGTTCTTCAGCGCTGTCCGGCCGGGTGCGCGACAAACGGTATTGGCCATAACGGCTCGCCGCCAAACCATGGGCCGCCGCTGCGTCGTTCAACAGACGCTGATCGATGCCGTCCTGCTCCCAATTCCCAGCCTCGAAATGCGCGCTCAAAACGCCGAGATCGATCAACGCAAATTCGCGCCCGACCAGATTCGGCAGCAACGGTACAAATCCTTCGCTGTTGATCGCCGGCAACGGCTGACCGACGGCGCTGAGAATCGCCGCTTCCATCAGTGCCAGCGGCACCGAGGTGGCCACGCGGAAGA
The DNA here is from genome assembly GCF_044743445.1 of Pseudomonas sp. NPDC087615. Classification (NCBI taxonomy): domain Bacteria; kingdom Pseudomonadati; phylum Pseudomonadota; class Gammaproteobacteria; order Pseudomonadales; family Pseudomonadaceae; genus Pseudomonas; species Pseudomonas sp. NPDC087615. Next base: position 19,663 of record NZ_JBIUWM010000054.1, read on the forward strand.
TTTCCCACTCATGGGTCAGGTTGTCGCGGCTGTAGGCGTTGCCCGGATCGATGCTGACCTGCTGCTCGCCACTGAGCACCAGCACCGCCGCCCGAGCGACGATCAACGGCCACAAGGCTTGCAGTTCTTCGTGTTGCAGCGGATTGACCGCGTGATAGGCCTGAACCGCCGGCAGAATGACAAACGGATCGCCACCGGCGTGATGCAGCAACGCCGCACAGGTCACCGACAAATCGGTGATGCGCCAGGTGCGGACCAGATCGCCAAAATCGATCACCCCCTGCAACTGCCAATGACGCTGGGCGTCGCGTGCCCACACCGCGTTGTCATCGGTGATGTCCATGTGGATCGCCTGCACCGGCAGCTTGTCTGCCAGCGGCTGCAAACGGCGCTCGGCCTGTTCGGCGGCGTCGGCGATCAACGTGCGCTGCTGATCGTCCCTGATCACTGGCAGCAAATGGCCGATCAAAGCGCTGGCATGGCGCGCGTCCCACTGCAACGTGCGTTCCAGGCCCGGATGGTCGAAGCCTGCCAGCGCCAGGTCCATCTCGCCACAAAGCCTGCCAAACCCGGCGACCACTTCATGGCCGAGGTGATCGAGATGCGTGAGCGGCTGGCCTTCGATGTAATCCAGCAGCCGCACATGCACCGCTTCGCCGTCGACATCCAGCGTCAGCAAGTCCTGACCGTTATGGGCGGCAATCACCCGGGGCACGTTCACATCGCAGTGCTCGGCCAGATATTTCAGGCCGGCGTGCTGGGCTTGCAGCTCCACAAGGGCGTAATCGCCCCGGCAGATTTTCATGACAAACCGCCCGCGCTCAGTGTCGATGCGGTAATTGAGATCCTGCTGGCTGCCGAGGGCCTGCAACGTGCCGCTGAGCCCGTAGTGCTCGGCCAGCCATTGCAGGGCCTGCGCCTGCGAAACCTGCGGGCTGGGCAAACTGGCGCGATGAATCAACGTGGCGAGCGACATGAAACGACCCCTGGAATTTTATTAGGCGCCTATATCGCCACCGCAGCAGAGGATGCGCAACCCCTCATCGTGGTTATTCAAGCGCTCGCATCCGCCGGCACTTTGCGCAAGAATGTCGGCCATTCACATCTGCCTATGGAAATTCTCATGAATGTCATCACCACCGATCTGCCCGGTGTTCTGATCATCGAACCCAAGGTGTTCGGTGACGAGCGCGGTTTCTTCTACGAGAGTTTCAACGCCAAGGCGTTCCAGGACGCCACCGGTCTGGACACCCAATTCGTCCAAGACAACCACTCGCGCTCGCAAAAAGGCGTGCTGCGTGGCCTGCATTACCAACTGCAAAACACCCAAGGCAAACTGGTTCGCGTCACGGTCGGTGAAGTGCTCGATGTGGCCGTGGACATCCGCCGCAGCTCGCCGCACTTCGGCAAGTCGGTAGCGGTGCGCCTGTCGGCTGAAAACCATCGTCAGCTCTGGGTGCCGGAAGGTTTCGCCCATGGTTTCGTGGTGCTGAGCGAGTTCGCCGAGTTCCTCTACAAGACCACCAATTACTACGATCCTTCTTCCGAACGCAGCATTCGCTGGGACGACCCTGCTCTGGGCATCGACTGGCAACTGGACGAGGCGCCGAAACTGTCCGCCAAGGATCAGGCAGCAGCGCTGCTCAAGGACGCTGACGTCTTTTCCTGAGGCCGGGCATAATGCGCCTGTTCACACAGGCGCATCCGGCACATGAAACCATCTCTCCCCCGCAGACCCCGCTGGCGCAGCCTCGCCCTTCTGGCCCTGTGCCTGGCGCCGCTGCTGTGGCCGCTGGAGCATCTGGCTGAGCGCTATTACCGCAGCGAACTGGCCGGCCAGAACCGCCAGACCCTCGACCTGTACGTCGCCAACCTGCTGGGCACCCTGCACCGCTACGAAGTACTGCCGCAGATACTCGGCCAACTGCCGGCCCTGCGCGCTGTGCTCGGAGCGCCAGACGATGGGGTCACCCAAGGCAACGCCAACCGTCTGTTGAAAAACATCAGTGCGCAGACCGGTGCCGAAGTCATGTACCTGATGGACACAACCGGGAAGACGCTGGCCGCGTCGAACTGGGACAAGCACGACAGCTTTGTCGGCCGTAATTTTTCCTTCCGCCCCTATTTCAGCGAAGCCATGGCCGGACGTCTCGGGCGCTTCTTCGGTCTGGGCACCACATCGGCCAAGCGCGGCTACTTCTTCGCCGCCGCCGTGCGCGATGGCGAGAGAATCCTGGGGGTGCTGGTGATCAAGGTCGATCTCGATCACACCGAAAGCCTGTGGGGCAAAACCCCGGAACAACTGTTGGTGACCGACCACAACGGCGTGGTCATCCTCACGTCGCGCCCGGAATGGCGCTTCCGCTCGACCCGCGCGTTGAGCGACGCCGAACGTGCCGCCATCACCGCGATCCAGCCCTACCCGACCCGAGAACCGCGCCCGCTTAACCTCAGCCCCACCGCTTGGCTGATCCAGACTCACGACATCGCCGAAACCGGCTGGAGCGTCAGCATCCTCGCCCCGCGTACCCTGATCGACCGCCCGGTGCGCACGGTGGTGGCCATTGGCGGCGCCACGCTGTTGGTGTTGATGCTGTTGCTCGGTCTGATGATGCAGCGCCGTCGCCACTATCTGGAGCGCATCGCGTTTGAAGCCAAGGCGCGGCTTGAGCTGGAAGGTCGCGTCGCCGAACGCACCAGCGATCTGGAAGGCCTCAACCGTCGTTTGAAGCAGGAAGTGCTGGAGCGGGAAACGGCCCAGCAGGAACTGGTACGTGCCCAGGACGATCTGGTCCAGGCCGGCAAACTGTCGGCGCTGGGCACGATGTCGGCGAGCATCAGCCACGAACTCAACCAACCGTTGGCGGCCATTCGCAGCTACGCCGAAAACGCCGAAGTGCTGCTTGATCATCAACGCACCGACGACGCACGCGGCAATCTCAAACTGATCAGTGAGCTGACCGGGCGCATGGCCTCGATCATCGCGCACCTGCGCGCCTTCGCCCGTCGCGACCGCCACGCGCCGGAAAGCGTGGCCCTGCAACCGGCGCTGGACGATGCGCTGGCCTTGCTGGCCAAACGTCGGCGCAGCATGGAGGTTGAGCTGATCCGCGACCTGCCCGCCGCCACGTTGTGGGTCGAGGCCGGGGAAACGCGCTTGCGTCAGGTGCTCGGCAACCTGCTGGCCAACGCCCTCGATGCCCTCACCGAAAAAGGCCCGCCACGCAAATTGTGGCTGAGTGCCGAATCCACCGCCGAGGGCGTCAATCTGTACATTCGCGACAACGGCCCGGGGTTCTGCATGGAAGCCCTCGGCCGCGCCAGCGAGCCCTTCTACACCACCAAGACCCGCACTCAGGGCTTGGGGCTGGGCTTGGCGATCTGTGAAACCCTGATGCGCGCCTTCGGTGGTGAACTGTCGTTCGCCAACCACAAGCAAGGTGGCGCCTTGATAACCCTGCGCCTGCGCGCCGGCGCGCCCGGGGTCAGCCTGCAACCGTCCGAGGATCGAAGTGCATGACCATCGACAATCGCATTCAGGTGGTGTTGATCGACGACGATCCGCACCTGCGTCAGGCCCTTGGCCAGACGCTGGATCTGGCGGGGCTCAAAATCCTGCCGCTGTCCGAAGCCAAAGGTTTGGCCGCACAACTGGAGCGCGACTGGCCGGGCGTTGTCGTCAGCGACATTCGTATGCCCGGCATGGATGGTCTGGAATTGTTGAGCGAGTTGCACGACCAAGACCCGGAATTGCCCGTGCTGCTGATCACCGGCCACGGCGACGTGCCACTGGCGGTGCAAGCGATGCGCGCCGGCGCGTATGACTTCCTCGAAAAACCCTTCGCCAGCGACGCCCTGCTCGACAGCGTGCGCCGTGCCTTGGCCCTGCGCCGACTGGTGCTGGACAACCGCAGCCTGCGTCTGGCCCTCAGCGACCGCAACGAGTTGAGTGCGCGTCTGGTCGGCCAGTCAAAGCCGATGCTGCGCTTGCGTGAACAGATCGGTGCATTGGCGGCGACCAAGGCTGACGTGTTGATCCTCGGCGAAACCGGCGCTGGCAAAGAAGTCGTCGCCCGTGCGCTGCACGACTTGTCGAGCCGCCGTAACGGCCCGTTCGTGGCAATCAACGCTGGGGCATTGGCCGAGTCCGTGGTGGAAAGTGAACTGTTCGGCCACGAACCCGGGGCCTTCACCGGCGCGCAAAAACGCCGGATCGGCAAGTTCGAATTCGCCAACGGCGGCACGCTGTTCCTCGATGAAATCGAAAGCATGAGCATGGACGTTCAGGTCAAACTGCTGCGCATGTTGCAGGAGCGCGTAGTCGAGCGCCTGGGTGGCAATCAACTGATCCCGCTGGACATCCGCGTCATCGCCGCCACCAAGGAGGACCTGCGCCAAGCCGCTGATCAGGGCCGCTTCCGCGCCGACTTGTATTACCGCCTCAACGTCGCGCCGCTGCGCATTCCACCGCTGCGCGAGCGTGGCGAAGACGCTCTGGTGCTGTTCCAGCACTACGCCGATGAAGCCAGCGCTCGCCACGGTTTGCCGCCCCACGAACTGCAACCGCCACACCGCGCCTTGCTGCTGCGCCACACCTGGCCTGGCAACGTGCGTGAACTGCAAAATGCCGCCGAGCGGTTCGCTCTCGGTCTTGAACTGGCGCTGGATAACACGGGCGTCGAGGGCAGCGGCACGACCGTGGAAGTCATCAGTGGCGGACTCAGCGAGCAAGTGGAAAACTTCGAGAAATCGTTGATTGCCGCCGAACTGGCGCGCTCCCACAGCTCGGTGCGCAGCCTCGCCGAAGCCCTCGGCGTTCCACGCAAGACCTTGCACGACAAGCTGCGCAAACACGGCTTGAGTTTTGCCGACAGTGGCGCCCAAGGAGACGAAACCGAATGAACCGTGACAGCCGCTATCTGCAATCGGTCCTGCATCACGACATTCCCCTGACCCAGGCGATGGGCCTCAAAGTGCTCGACTGGCAGGCGCAGCAATTGAGCCTGCATTTGCCGCTGGACGCCAACGTCAACCACAAGAGCACCATGTTCGGCGGCAGCCTCTACTGCGGCGCGGTGTTGGCCGGGTGGGGCTGGTTGCATTTGCGGCTGAAGGAAGAAGGGATCGAGGACGGGCACATCGTCATTCAGCAAGGGCAGATCAGTTATCCGCTGCCAGTGACGGGGGATGCCACGGCGATCTGCCTGGCGCCGGATGCGGCGGTGTGGAAGAAATTTCTGGCGATGTATCAGCGTTATGGCCGGGCGCGATTGACCTTGAATACGCGGATCGTCAATGCCGGCAGTGATGAGGATGCGGTGACATTTAGCGGGCAGTACGTCCTGCACCGCTAACCCTCAGGAACTCACCCAGCGTTTGTGGCGAGGAAGGGACTCGCCACAATGGTTCATTCACCGCTCAGGAACGGGCGAGTTCCAGCAACCGGGTACGCCACGCCGCCTTCGCCGGCAGTGCCAGAAACGACGTATTGAGCAGCGATTCCCGCGCCGGATAACAGAACGCCTCACCCTGCAAGTCCAGCACCTCACCGCCCGCGCCTTCGAGCACGCCCTGCGCCGCCGCCGTGTCCCATTGCGAAGTCGGCGCCAGGCGCGGATAGCAATCCGCCGCGCCCTCGGCCAACAGGCAGAACTTCAACGAACTGCCGATATTGGCCAATTGCAGCTCACCCAGACTGGCGCTCAACCCGGCCAGCAAGCGTTCCTGCTCGGGACTCGAATGCCGGCGGCTGGCCACCACCGTGAACGCCTCACCCGGGGCTGGCACATCACGCACCTGAATCGAAACCGGCGTACCGCCCTTGTCACAACGCCAGGCACCGAGCCCGGCACCGCCGACATAGAAACGACCGTTGGTTGGCATCGACACCACGCCAAACACCACCCGACCGTTGTCGATCAGCGCAATGTTGACGGTAAATTCTTCACTGCCGCTGATGAACTCTTTGGTGCCATCGAGCGGGTCCACCAGCCACCAGCGCTGCCACCCGGCGCGAACGCTTTGCGCGATGTCGGCGTCCTCTTCGGACAATACCGGGATGCTTGGATCGAGCGCCTTCAGCCCGGCGACGATCAGGTGGTGTGCGGCCAGGTCGGCCGCCGTAACCGGCGAATCATCCGACTTGGCGGTGACTTCAACCCCTGATCGCCAAAACGGCAAAATCGCCTCACCGGCCTGCAATGCCAACTCGACCACCGGCGCCATCAACGTATGGGGAAAATTCATCGACACTTCACTCATGATTGAAAGGATCCACGCTGGGTCAGCAGGTCACGGGCCAGATACAGCGCGGCCAACGCGCGGCCTTCGGAAAACTGCGGATTCATTGCCAATGCCGACAACTCGCGCAGATTGACCTTGTCGACCCGCATCAGCTCGGGCTCGTCGCCCTCAAGCCGCTCCTCGTAAAGATCAGTGGCCAGCACCACTTGAATCTTCTGGCTCATGTAACCGGGCGACAGCGACAACTCGGTCAGATGTTCCAGTTGCCGCGCGCCAAAACCGGCCTCTTCCTTGAGCTCACGCTCGGCCGCCGCCAGCACATCTTCGCCCGGCTCGATCAAACCTTTGGGCAAGGACAATTCGTATTCATCAGTACCGCCGCAATACTCCTCGACCAACACCGCGTGTTCGGCGTCGAGCATGGCCACGATCATCACCGCGCCGTAACCCGCGCCCTTGCCGACCAGCCGCTCATAAGTGCGCTCCACGCCATTGGAAAAACGCAACTTCAGTTCTTCGACGCAAAACAGGCGACTGGTGGCGACGATCTCGCGGGCGAGTACGGTGGGTTTCTGGCGCATGCAAAGCTCCTTGGCGTGAACGCGCTACTATAACGCGGCTTTCCCGATTGTTTACGTCGGATATCTTTCTACCGCTCGAGACGTTGCCATGCCTTCTTTACCGTGGTCTGACATCGATACCGTTCTGCTGGACATGGACGGCACGTTGCTGGATCTGCACTTCGACAACCATTTCTGGCTGGAACACCTGCCCCAACGCTACGCCGAACTGCACGGCGTGAGCCGCGCCATGGCCGAGATGGAGTTGCAGCCGCTGTTTGAGCGACATGCCGGCCAGTTGCAGTGGTATTGCCTGGATTTCTGGAGTGCCGAGCTGAAACTGTCGGTGCGTGAACTGAAACAGGAAACCGCGCACTTGATCGCCCTGCGCCCGGATGCCGATACCTTTCTGGCGGCGATAAAGCAGGCGGGAAAACGGGTGATCATGATCACCAACGCGCACCGCGATTCGTTGTCGCTGAAACTGGAACGGATCGAACTGGCGCCGTACTTTGAGCGGCTGATCAGCTCGCACGATTACGGTCACCCCAAGGAAAATCCGCAGTTCTGGGACGCCTTGCAGGCCGATATCGGCTTTGATCCGGCGCGCAGCCTGTTTATCGACGACACCTTGCCGATCCTGCGCAGTGCGCGTGATTTCGGCGTGACGCATTTACTGGCGGTGAAGGAACCAGACAGCCGCAAGGGGCCTAAGGACACCGCTGAGTTTGCGGCGGTCGAGGACTACCGCGATTTGATTGCAGGGCTCTAGATCAGGTCGTCTGCTTCGCGAGTTCAAGCCCGCTGCCACATTGGAATACGTTCCTCTGTGGGCGCGGGCTTGCTCGCGAAAGCGGCCTTGAGTCTTACTCAGGAATACGCAGTACCTGCCCCGGATAGATCTTGTCCGGGTGTTTGAGCTGAGGCTTGTTCGCCTCGAAAATCTTGTTGAACTTGCTGGCATCGCCGTACACGTTTTTGGAAATCGCGCTCAGCGTGTCACCCTTCTCGACGGTGACAAATTTCGCGGCGGTTGCAACACCACCGGTCACGGTGATCTGGTCGTCTACGCCGCTGACACCGACAACGTTGCCCAGTGCGAGCAGAATTTTTTCTTTTTCCTCCTGGCTGGCCGCTTCACCCGTGGCAATGACTTTCTCGCCTTCAACCTTGACCTGAATCTTCGACGTGTCGATTCCCGTCAGCGCGTCCTGCACATGCTTGGTCAGCGCCTCACCGTTGGCTTGGGCCTTGTCCGGCGTGAGCGCATCAAGGATTTTTTCACCGGCATCTTTCAAAAAGCTGAATAGGCTCATCGTGTTTCACTCCATGGAATAAAAGGGGTCAGACGTCAAAGCCTAGACCACCTTCGCCAAATACGGTTCCACGCCGACCAATGACCCACCCCAGCCACAAGCGTTAGAATCGTCCACCCCTGCCAACACCCTTCGGAGCGAAGATGGACATCAAGCAACTGAAATTCCTCATCGCCCTCGACGAAACCCGCCACTTCGGCCAGGCCGCCGCGCGTTGCCACATCACCCAGCCGACCCTGTCGATGCGTCTGCGCAGCCTTGAAGAAGAACTCGATTTGCCGCTGGTCAACCGGGGACAACGCTTCGAAGGCTTCACCGCGCCGGGGGAGCGCGTGCTGGCGTGGGCGCGCACGGTGCTGGCGGCTTATGACGGCTTGCAGGCGGAAGCGGCGGCCTGTCGCGGCAACCTCATCGGTACGTTGCGTTTAGGCATCGTGCCGCTGTCGAGCTTCGATCCACTGCCGCTGATGCAGCGTTTGCACAGTGCGCACCCGAACCTGCGTTTCGAAATGTCGGCGTTGAGTTCCGAGCAGATCCTCGAACAGTTGGCGAACAACCGTATCGACCTTGGCGTGTCCTATCTCGATCGTCTGGATAATGAGCGTTTCGAATCCCTGGCCTTCAGCGAAACCCACATGGGCCTGCTCTACGATCAGCGCTCCTTCACCTTCGGCGAAGCGCCGTTGAGTTGGGAGGCGTTGATCGAACTGCCGTTGGGGATGCTCACCAGCGGCATGCATTTCCGCCAGTCCATCGACCACAACTTCCACAGTCGGAACCTGACCCCGCAGCCGTTGTTGCAAACCGACGCCGTGCATCAATTGTTACAAGCGGTGCACGGCGGGTTTTGCTGCGCGATCATGCCGCTCGACGCCGGCCTGGAAAAACTCACCGACCACCTGCGCCTGCAACCGATCGAAAGCGCCCAGACCCTCGCCCCGCTGGGCCTGATCATGCGACGAGGCGCCCCGCGATCGGCGCTGGCAGAAGCCTGTTTCGCGCTGTATCAGAAATCACCAAGCGACTCTTGATCGACGTCATCTATCGGTAGATCGAAAGTAGCGATTAGACGCGACATCTTGCCGCGCCTAGTCTTAGCGTTGATCAATCCGTTGGTGATGCCATGAACGCCAAGCGCCCAGCCTGCGCGGCGCCTGCACTCGAAACGCCCGCGCCCGCAGCCAGCCAGACCTACAGCTACAGCGATCTGCCCCTACAGGAATCGGCCAGCGCCGCGCTGGCCGAGGAAGTGGCGTTGGCGATTGCCTACAACGGCATCAGCCAGGCAGTCATGCTAGTGACGCCGACCGACCTTGAGGACTTCATCGTCGGTTTCAGCCTCGGCAGCGGCATCATCGAAGACGCCAACGACATTTATGACCTGCAACTGACCGGCGCTGGTTCTGCGCAATATGCACAGGTGACCATCGCCAACCGCGCCTTCTGGAACCTCAAGCAACAGCGGCGCCAGTTGGCCGGCACCAGTGGTTGCGGCCTGTGCGGCGTCGAAGCGGTGGAACAGGCGCTGCCTGACCTGAAGATCTTGCCCGGCGCGCCCTTGCCACCCATCGCCTGGCTTGACGGTTTGCGCCAGCGCATCGGCGCCTTCCAGCCGCTGGGTCAGCACTGCGGTGCGGTGCATGCGGCGGTGTTCATGAACGCCAGCGGCGAGTTGCTGCTCGGTCGCGAAGACATCGGCCGGCACAACGCCCTCGACAAACTGATCGGTGGCTTGATCCGCCAGCAGATACCCACCGAGGGCGGTCTGGCGATTGTCACCAGCCGTTGCAGCCTCGAATTGATCCAGAAAGTTTTGCGCGCCGGCATCCAGACCCTGGTCAGCCTGTCCGCGCCTACGGGCCTTGCCGTGCAATGGGCCCGTCGGCACAACCTCAATCTCATCCACCTGCCGCAGAAAAGTGCGCCGCGGGTGTATAGCCCCGCGATGGAGAATCAAGCGTGAGCCAACATCATCAAGCCGACCAGAAACCTGTCCCGCGCTACAAGCCCTACAAAGGCGCAGCCGGCGGTTGGGGTGCCCTGATCAGCGTGGCCCAGGCCTGGTTGACCAGCGACAACGCGCTGAAAAACCTGCGCATGATGCTCAAGACCAACCAGAACGGCGGCTTCGACTGCCCGGGTTGCGCCTGGGGTGATTCGCCGGAAAGCGGGATGGTCAAGTTCTGCGAGAACGGCGCCAAAGCGGTGAACTGGGAAGCGACCAAGCGTCGCGTGGATGCCAAGTTCTTCGCCAAACACAGCGTGACTTCGCTGCTGGAACAGAGCGATTACTGGCTTGAGTATCAGGGCCGCCTGACCGAGCCGATGGTCTACGACGCCCAGACCGATCGCTACAAACCGATCAGTTGGGACGACGCCTACGCGCTCATCGCCAAACACCTGCAAAATCTGCCAAGCCCGGATCTGGCCGAGTTCTACACCTCGGGTCGCGCGAGTAACGAAGCCGCCTACTTGTATCAGTTGTTCGTGCGTGCCTTTGGCACCAACAATTTCCCTGACTGCTCGAACATGTGCCACGAAGCCAGCGGCGTGGCATTGGCGCAGAGTGTCGGCGTCGGCAAAGGCACCGTGACCTTCGATGACTTCGAACACGCCGACGCGATTTTCGTCTGGGGCCAGAACCCCGGCACCAACCATCCACGGATGCTCGAACCCCTGCGTGAAGCGGTGAAACGCGGCGCGCAAGTGGTGTGCATCAACCCGCTGAAAGAGCGCGGTCTGGAACGTTTCCAACACCCGCAGCACCCGATCGAAATGCTCACCAACGGTGACAAGCCGACCAACACCGCTTACTTCCGTCCGGCCTTGGGCGGTGACATGGCGGTGCTGCGCGGCATGGCCAAGTTCCTGCTGCAATGGGAGCGCGACGCGCAGAAGGCTGGCGCGCCTGCGGTGTTCGATCACGACTTCCTCAATGCACACAGCGCCAACGTGCTGGAATACCTGGGCGTTGTCGACGACACGCCGTGGGAGCAGATCGTCGAGCAGTCCGGCCTGACCCTGGTCGAGATCGAGCAAGCGGCGCGCATGTACGCCAAAGGCAAGAACGTGATCATGTGCTGGGCGATGGGCATCACCCAGCATCGTCATTCGGTGCCGACCATCCAGGAAATCGCCAACCTGATGCTGCTGCGCGGCAACATCGGCAAGCCCGGCGCAGGCCTGTGCCCGGTGCGCGGTCACAGTAACGTGCAGGGCGACCGCACGATGGGCATCAACGAGCGCCCGCCCGTGGCGTTCCTCGACTCCCTTGAGCGGCGTTTCCAGTTCAAGGTGCCGCGTGAAAACGGGCACAACGTGGTCGAGGCGATCCATGCCATGGCCGAAGGTCGCGCCAAGGTCTTTATCGGTCTGGGCGGCAACTTCGCCCAAGCCACACCGGACAGCCCTCGCACGTTCGCGGCGCTGAGCAATTGCGACCTGACCGTGCAGATCAGCACCAAACTCAACCGCAGCCATTTGGCCCACGGTAAAGACGCGCTGATCCTGCCGTGCCTGGGCCGCACCGACATCGACATCCAGACCGAAGGCCCACAAGCCGTCACCGTGGAAGACTCGTTCAGCATGGTTCACGCCTCCAACGGCCAATTGCAGCCGCTGTCGAACCAGATGCGCTCGGAACCGTCGATCATTGCCGGTATCGCCGCTGCCACGCTGGGCAGTAAACCGGTGGACTGGAACTGGCTGGTGGCCGATTACGGACGCATTCGCGATCTGATCGCCGACACCATCCCGAACTTCAAAGACTTCAATGAGAAGATCAAAAACCCGGGCGGCTTCTACCTCGGTAACAGCGCCGGAGCACGTAAGTGGAGCACCCCGTCGGGCCGCGCCAATTTCCGCGCCAACATGCTGCCCAAGGATCTGGTCCACGAACGCACCCGCGCCACCGGGCAACTGCCGGATCTGATCCTGCAATCGATGCGTTCCCACGATCAGTACAACACCACGATTTATGGTCTCGACGACCGTTATCGCGGGGTGAAAGGCCAGCGCGACGTGCTGTTCGTCAACGAAGCCGACATCATTCGCCTGGGCTTCCGGCCGGGGCAGAAGGCCGACATCGTTTCGATCTGGGACGATGGTCGTGAGCGTCGGGTGAAGGGCTTTACGCTGCTGGCGTTTGATATTCCGGCCGGCCAGGCCGCCGCGTATTACCCGGAAGTGAATCCACTGGTGCCGCTGGAAAGCACTGGGGATGGCAGCCATACGCCGACGTCGAAGTTCATTGCGATTCGCCTGGAAGCGGCGAGCGAGACCGGGCTGATCATGGCCAAGTCGGCTTGATACGGTGCCTGTTCCGGCCTCTTCGCGAGCAAGCCCGCTCCCACATTGGAATGCATTTCAATGTGGGAGCAGGCTTGCTCGAGAACGCGTCGGTTCAGTCAATGCACTTCTTAAGCTCAAACACTTTTCCACCGCCGAAAAAAAAGGCCGCTTTTTCACAAAAGCGGCCAGTCCGAAGTAGGTAAAGACCGGCGAAAATCGGTTAAGTTCCGCAGTTAAAACAGTAACTTGCACAATTGCATACAAGTCGTGTTACTCGTCGGATTTAGATTGTCACGCTCGTGACAGAGCCTCAGGATCGCGCCGTCATCCCTTTGAGGCTCACCTATGAAGTTCTCCTCGATTCTCTTGTTGTCCCTTGGCCTGGTCAGTGGCTTCGCGTCTGCTGGCGGCACCACCGAAGCAGGTGTGGGCGGCGCATTGGGCGGGGTTCTTGGCTCGGTCGTCGGTCAGTCGTTAGGCGGCAATACAGGTTCCACCATTGGCGCGGCCCTGGGCGGCGCGGGTGGTAGCGCCGTTGGCGCAAACAAACACAGCCGTGGCGAAGCGGCCATCGGTGGCGCGCTGGGCGCAGCCGGCGGTAACGTGGTCGGCCGCAGCGTGGGCGGCTCCACCGGCAGCCTGATTGGCGCCGCAGCGGGTGGCGGTGCCGGTGGCGCGCTGGGCAACTACATGGGCAACAGTAGCAACGACGATGGTCGTCATTACGATCGCGGTCGTGATCGTGACCGTGGTTACTATCGCGACCGTCATCCAGGTCGCGGCCATGCCTACGGCCACCGCAAACACCACAAGTACTATCGCGACTGAGGCCTGAATACCTCGTTGGCCGGTAAAGCAAAAATCGCAGCCCCAGTGCTGCGATTTTTTTTGCTTGTCACCTCACCAGATATTCCAGCGCCTGGCGTAATTGCACCGGGATCGGCACTGGCTGATTGCTCGCCCGATCAACAAACACATGCACGAAACGCCCGGCCGCACACGCCTCGCTTTCGCCGACCTTGAACACTGCCAATTCGTATTGCACCGAACTGTTGCCCAGTTTGCCCACCCGCAGACCGATCTCGATCAAGTCCGGGAAAGCGATGGAAGCAAAGTAGTCACACGCCGAACTGACCACAAAGCCCACCACCTCACCGTCATGGATATCCAGCCCACCGGCCTGAATCAGGTAAGTGTTCACGGCAGTGTCGAAGAAGCTGTAATAGGTGACGTTGTTGACGTGGCCGTAGGCGTCGTTGTCGTGCCAGCGCGTGGTGATGGGTTGGAAATGCGGGTAGTCGGTGCGTTGGTTCATGCGTAGTTCTCGTATTGATCGACCTCACGCTGACAGTGAGGACGACCACTATACCTGTGGCAGCGGGCTTGCCTGCGAAGGCGCCAGTAATGGCGCCACATCATTCAACGGTCGGCAAAACCCTTCCCCTGCGCTGCCAACTCACCGATCAACCGCGCCGGTTTCCACTGATCGCCCTGCCGTGTCTCCAGCGCCAGCAAGCGCTGATGAATATCCGCCAGCCCTTGCCGATCCGCCCAGGCCATCGGCCCGCCCTTGTCCGCCGGGAAGCCATAGCCGTTCAGATAGACCAGATCAATGTCATGCGCCGACTCGGCAATGCCTTCCTGCAGAATCTTTGCCCCTTCGTTGACCAGCGCGAGCAAACACCGCTCAAGAATCTCTTCCGGGCCGATGTCACGGCGCTGGAAACCCAATGCTTCACTGACCCGCAACACCAACGCATCGACCTCGGGATCATGCTCAGCCTGACGACTGCCCGGCTCGTAGTGGTAATAACCGTTGCCGGATTTCTGACCAAACCGGCCCATCTCGCACAAGCGATTATCCACCTGAACTTGCAGAGCATCCTGGCCCTTGCCGGCCAACTCACGCGCACGCCACTCCAGATCGATACCGACCACGTCGTACATGCGAAACGGCCCCATGGCAAAACCAAAGCCCTGCAAGGCTGCGTCGACCTGCTGTGGGTAAGCCCCTTCCAGCAACATCTTGCGTGCTTCAAGCACATACGGATGGAGCATGCGATTGCCGATAAAACCGTGGCAGTTGCCCGATACCACACTGACCTTGCCCATGCGCTCGCCCAGCGCCAGCGCGGCGTGCAGCACGGCGGGTGAAGTCTTCGCGCCACGGACGATTTCAAGCAGTTTCATGATGTGCGCCGGACTGAAGAAATGCAGGCCCAGGACTTGCTCAGGGCGACGGGTGGCGGCAGCAATCGCATCGATATCCAGCGCCGACGTATTACTCGCCAGCAGCGCTTCGGGCTTAAGCAGGCCATCGAGTTCGCGAAAAATCTTCTGCTTCAGCTCAAGGTTTTCGTACACCGCTTCGATCACCAGATCGACATTGCGGACCGCCGTGTAATCCGCCGCCGCACTGACCCGGGCGAGCCGCGCATCTGCCTCAGCCTGATCAATGCGCCCCTGACGCACGTTGTGTGCGTAAGTGTCCGCCACCGTGGCGAGCGCCTGCTCAAGCATCTGTGGATTGTTGTCGACCCACTGCACCGTCACCCCAGCGTTGGCCAGGCACATGACAATGCCGCGCCCCATGGTCCCCGCACCGATCACGGCAGCCTGCTCAATACCGAATGTCTGGCTCATGTTGTTCTCTTGTTGGCGATCCAAAGACTGGTCTCACCATAATCAGCCAGCGACGGTTTTTGAAGTTTATTACCGTGATGATCAACATTCAGCGGATGGATGCAGCTCTGCTCGATCACAACAATCCCTGTGGAAGCGAGCAGGCTCGCTCCCACAGAACTCTCGGTTCAGTCGAGCAAGTGATTGTCGGCCCAGCCTCGCACCTCAGCGAAGGGATACTCCTCCAACGCCGCATACCCGGAAATCGTCCGCGCCTTGAGCTTGGTGAACAGCGGCACACTGATCCCGCACAGAAACCGCGTCAGTCGTTCGGCCGTCGGCGCATGGCCCGTGTGCTGCTCATGCTTGTGGATAAAATCACCGCACAGAGCCGCAAAACTTTTATCCACAAGCGCAGGCAGTTCCGGTGGCGCCGGCAACCGGGCAATGTGCCCATGGCACACCGAACAATGCCCACAGCGCTCAGGGGCATTGTGATCGCCGAAGTACTCCGCCAGGCGATAACCCAGGCAGCGTTCGGTAGCGAACACATCAAGCATGGCGTGAATCCGCGCGACTTCGGTTTGCTCGTGGCGAGTGAAGACATCGTGCAACTCTGCACTCATAACGTCGCTGTCGAAGTCACTTTGCAACAAGCTGTAGACCTCGGTCATCTGCTTGCTCTCAAGCTCGACCCAGCGCTTTTCCTGGAAGTAATCCAGCGCCTTCACCACCCGATTACGCTCGGCCGAATACTGCGTATACATCGCCTCGAAATCCACCGTAGCCCAGGTTCGCGCCCGACTTGAGGTGTGGATGATCGCCGCGACGAAATCCCGGCGTTCGCCCTCGAAACGCTCAAGCAACGCCTCGGGCTCCAGCAGGTATTTGAAACGGTATTCGGCGTAATAGGCGTAACGCGGTGCGATCAAGCCACGCAACTCCAATTGCACCAGCAAAGTCTTCAGGGGCAACGCACGGATGTTGCTGTGATCTGCCAATGGCCCGAGCAGAAACTCCCACTGCCCTTGCGGTGCCGAAGCTTTCAATTCATCGAGTACATAACGAATGCCTTCGCGTTCCGGCGTGTCGCCGTAGACGAAGTTTTCCAGCACATTGAGGCTGTCGCGATTGGCCAGCACCAGACAGTCCGAAGGCTGCCCGTCACGCCCGGCGCGGCCGATTTCCTGGCTGTAGTTTTCGATGGATTTGGGCAGGTCGAAGTGCACCACATTGCGGATATCACTTTTATCGATGCCCATGCCGAAGGCGATGGTCGCGACGATGCAATTGGACTGCCCGGCCATGAAGCGTTTCTGGATACCTTCACGCTTATCGTGGGGCAGACCGGCATGATAGGCCTCAGCCTGAATACCGTTGCGTTCAAGGTGTTCAGCGATGTGTTCGGCGGTTTTCTGCAAGGTCACATAAACGATACTCGGCTGGCCCGGACGCTCGGCCATCCACTCCACCAGACGCCGGCGCTTGTCCTGCCCACGCACCGGTTCCACCAGCAAATTGAGATTGGGCCGGTAGAAACCGGTGGTCACCACATCGTCAGCGGCAATGGCAAATTTTGCCTGCATGTCGGCGATGACTTTCGGCGTGGCGGTGGCGGTCAGCAGCAAGGCTTGCGGGATATTGAACTGGCGCTGGTAGTCCGGCAGTTTGAGGTAGTCGGGGCGAAAATTGTGGCCCCACTCCGAGATGCAGTGCGCCTCATCCACCACCAGCAAAGAGATCGGCACCTGCTGCAGGAAATTGCGGAAGCGCTCGTTTTTCAGACGCTCGACCGAAATCATCAGAATCTTCAATTCACCCGAACGGGCGCGGGCCATCACGTCATTGGCATCGTCTCGACTCTGCGCCGAGTCGATGCTGCCCGCCGAAATGCCGTGGCGCTGCAGGAACGCCAATTGATCCTGCATCAGCGCCAACAGCGGCGAAACCACCAGGGTCAGATTCGGCAGCATCAGCGCCGATAATTGATAGCAAAGGGACTTGCCGGAACCGGTGGGAAAGATCGCCGCCGCCGAGCGCCCGGCCAGCACCGCGCTGATGGCGGCCTCTTGTCCGGGTCGAAACTGTGGATAACCAAAAACCTGTTCCAGGGTGTTGTGCATTCGCTGTCACTCCTTTGACCGCTGCCATGCCAACAGCCTAGCGGGCGATCGCAGCGAGTCGAGAAAAGGTCGGGGGCCAAATCGATACGGAATGATACAGCGAAAGGCGCGCACAGCTCAGTGCCCGGGAGGCGGCCCGCCCAAGCAACACGAAATCCAGAACTCAGGGCCGCAACACCGCCACGCGCAACTGCTCGTTCAACATTTGCTCATGCACATCCAGGCTCTTGCTCGCCCACAGCGCATGGGCCGGGCTGATGTCCCCGGTGAACGCCGCCGCCAGTTGGCGCAGATCGGAGATGCTACGCACCTGTGGACAAAAGGGTTGCCCGTCACAGTCCTGACTGGCGTTGCGATAGGTGCTCAGCAAACGATCCCAGAGATCGTTGCGCACTTGCCTGATCGACTTGAGCTGCACTTGCGGCACGCCCAGCCGTTGCTTCAAACCCGACTCGTCCAGCGCTTCGCTGGCGAGCAAGGCTTTGCCGAACATCAGCACTTCGGCGCGGGAGGCCGTGTCGACATTCACCTGGTTGGTCAGTGCACCGGGCCAACCGGTTCGATCCAGATGATCCAGTACCAGTGCGTTGCCAATATCAGCTGCCAATGTCAAACGGTAGCCAATAGCCCACAGCAATATGATCGAGGCCATTCGTAGCCACTGCATACCTAATTCCCTTTAAGCGTGTATCGGACGTTTGGAAAAGTCCCACAGATTCTGGCGCGCACAATACAGATGTTTACCCAGAAGTGCCTGATAAAGCCGTGGGAAATTTCCCATATAAGGGTTTTGCCTTAAAAAGGTCATGAAAACATGTAGGGCAAATACTTGCTCCCCCGGAAAACCCCCTACAAACGCTGTCCATCCTGGCCGTCTTGTCCCGCTGCGCAACACCCTCCTATAGTGGCCGGCGCGACTGAATCTCGCCGTAGCGACTTCTCAAAGGACAGACTTCATCCATGAACTCACTGCATCCACCCATCAACCGCTATCGCCGCTTGAAAACCACCTACAGCGACAATCCGGTGCTGGTTATCGACACTGACGCCAGCCATGAAGACTTGCTCAATGCCGCTCAACAAAGACTGTGCGCCGCCAACAATCTGCTGGAAACGCTTTACTGCATGTGTTTTCAACAAGCGGATGTCAAAGACATTCCCAACATCATCAATGCGCTTTATTTATTGACTCAGGATGGTTGCGAACTACTGGAAGTGGCGAAATTCAAAGTCAATAATAAAAACTAAAAAACAACACGCAACAAACTTGGCAACAACCCACTGCTTCACCACAAAAAAGAACCGCACTAGATTGATTGCTCTTCCATTAAAAGAGCAACAAACATGACGACTTTAACTGTCTTTTTTTGCGGTACTGGCTCCACCAGATTTGATACGAACAATCCGAACTACTGGAACGGCGAACTGGTTTCCACGCTTGCTTCGCACCACAGCGGCCGGGAGTTTGCCGAATGGGTCGTCGTCGACGGCCCGGGCACCAGCAATTTGCAGGCCGATGAACTGTTTACCGAGTCCGGCGATTACAACCTGAGCGGTACGCTGCTCGGAAAAGGTTGGGAGGAGAACGTCCAACATGCCGTGAACATTATCAAAGGCAAATGCGACTGGCAGCGTGAACAACTGACCGAAGCAGAATACAACCGACTGAAAGCTGCCGGCATTCCCATCGAAGACGTAAAAATCGAAGGCTCGTGGATGTGGCGAAAATATAACTACGGAGAGCGAAGCGTTACTCAGCAAACGTTACAGGAACAAATCATCAAGACGTACCGTAAGGACGGTGTCATTCCCACTCAAGTCAACCTGGTGGGATGGAGTCGCGGCGGCGTCAGTTGCCACATGTTGGCCAACGCCTTGTACGCCGACGACGCACTGAAGAACATTCCGGTCAAGATCTTCGCCATTGACCCGGTTCCGGGCATCGGCAATTTTCAGGAACACCGGGTGAAACTCAATGCCAACGTCAAAGAATATGTCGGCTTTTATGCCCGGAACGAGCGCTCCAAAGGCTTCAGTTGCGTCATCCCGCAAACCGCCACTGGCACCAAAACCAGCGTTTTCCCGATGCCCGGCCGCCACGCCACACTGGTGGGCAACGCCGCCGCTGACGGCGACAGCGGCCCTAACGTGCTGGCCGAACCCGGCCTGATCGTCCGCCACTTCGCCGAAGTGTGCCTCCAGCGCTGGGGCACGCCGCTGAGCAAAACCCTGAACCTGAGCGACACTGACCTGCGCCAGCACACCGACGCCATCGTCAGGGCCGCCGCGAAATACCAGGCCATGGAAAAGTGTTCGTACACCTACTTCACCGAACTGGACCAAGACGAACGTTATG
Source organism: Pseudomonas sp. NPDC087615 (assembly GCF_044743445.1). Classification (NCBI taxonomy): domain Bacteria; kingdom Pseudomonadati; phylum Pseudomonadota; class Gammaproteobacteria; order Pseudomonadales; family Pseudomonadaceae; genus Pseudomonas; species Pseudomonas sp. NPDC087615. The sequence goes on from NZ_JBIUWM010000054.1 coordinate 39,173, forward strand.
TGTCGCTGGGTAGCAAAGGTGTGCCGTTTTCAGCGGTGAAAGGTTCGATTTACACACCCGAAACCGGGCTGACGACCAGTGTGCTGGATGAGGCGGCGTACAAGAATCTTGGTTGACGGTGAGCGAGCGAAAAAACCTACAGCAATCTCTTATCTGATCTTCGTCCCGTTCCTACAAGTCTGGACCCCGCTGCCGCCTATCGGCGCTTGGTAGTTCAAACCTATAGTCGTGACTGTCGCTGTCAAATCAGCGGTTCGGGCTTGGTCACCCGTATGAGTTGTGCACTCGCACTCGTTGTACGCTGCTGGCGCTTTTTGTGTCGGCACGCTTTATGGCGGCTGAGCTCGGGACGCCTTCGGGCGTGCCGGTTGTGAGTGCCTCACTGGTTGACCAACCCGAACGCAGTCCGCCACCTATCGCTTGGTCACGGTGGGCGCGGATTCTCATGACATATTTCGAGGCCAAACATAATGAACGCATGGAACCCGCTCGCCCCCGATCGCTACCGCCCACTCGAATCCAACCTCACCGACACCAAGCCCCTGATCATCGAAACTGCGGCCAACCCGCACGACATCCTCGAATGCGCCGTCCAGCGCCTGCGCGCCTCCAGCGACCTGCTTAAAACCCACTACTGCCTCAGCTTCAAACAAACCGACGTCGAAGACATCGCCCACATCACCCACGCCCTCTATCTGCTGACGCAGGATGGCTGTGGTCTGCTGCAAGTCGCGCAGCAGCAAATGCTCAATTGGAAAGCGCCAGTCTGAAAAATCTCAGGCAGGTGCGCTCCCAATAAGTGGCGCCTGCCTCACCAAAGAACATGGATGCGGGACACCCGGCGTCCAGTGCAGGAGTTGAATTTTGCAAACTACTATTGATTGCGTACGATGGCAGCCATTGTTCAGCCAAGAGTTCGCCGTCATGACCACTGAAACCATCGATCACAGCACCCTGACGCGCCTGATTGAAAACGGTTCAGTCAGCAGCACACGTATCATCGCCAAGCCTGGTGGCTGGTCGATTCAAATTCATCAGGGAAGCAAAGCAAGTTCGCTCGCAGCGCAACGCAGTGGTCAGGTGCGCTTGTTCAAACGCCTTGAAACATTAGTGGCCTATTTGCAAGAACTGGGTATCACTCACTTCAATGTGGATGCATCCAGCTATGACCCGCTGCAAATGAAAACCTACACACGTCCTGATCGCGCCGAAGCAATGAAGCAAGCTCATGAGGCGGCGGCGTATGAAGAGTGGTTCAAGCGGCAGGTGCAAATCAGCATTGATGATCCAAGACCCAGCGTGAGCGATGAAGACGCTCGACGAATATTTGCTGCCAAGCGCGATGCCCTGCGTCAACGCGTGCGTTGATGAGGTTGATCTGGCGCCAAGAGGCGCTTGATGACCGAGACCGAATAATGGACCGCATTAGTCAAGACAATCCTGAAGCGGCTGCGGATCTCGACGAGGTGTTTGAATCAAAAGGGGAAGTCGCCCGAAAGCGCCCGACCTTATACAGAAGGGGCAGAGTTGAAGGCACACGAGAAATCGTCGCAGCTTCCAACTATGTCATCGTCTACACGATCAAAGATGAATGTGTGGAGGTGCTTCGAATAATGCATGCCCGACAGCAATGGCTATGACAGATCACGAGGATTCGACAGGGCAAACCCATTCCCCGGAAGTGCAATTATTCTGGCGTTATCAATACCCAAGTGAAGGAATACTAGCGTTATGGCCAGAAAGACTGCGGCTCTGCTTCCTAAAACTGCACGACTCCTGAAGGACCTTGGCGAACGCTTGAAATTGGCTCGGTTACGCAGGAGGCTGACGGCCAAACAACTCGCACAAAAAAGCCGCCCCTAAGGGCGGCTTTTTCATTCACCACAAACCAACGCTTACAACTTAGGCCCAGCAGCCTTGATCGCGTCGCTCACTTCGAACTTCTTGAAGTTCTCGATGAACAGACCGGCCAGTGCCTTGGCAGCCTCGTCGTACGCAGCCTTGTCAGCCCAGGTGTTGCGTGGGTTGAGCAGGTTGGTTTCAACGCCCGGTACGGCCAGTGGCACGTCGAGGTTGATGGTGTCCAGGTGCTCGGTGGCCGCACCGATCAGTGCGCCGCTCTGGATGGCGGCGATCACTGCGCGGGTGGTCGGGATGTTGAAGCGTTTGCCGACGCCGTAGCCACCGCCGGTCCAGCCGGTGTTGACCAGGTAGACCTTGGAG
>NZ_JBIUWM010000055.1:0-41179 GCF_044743445.1 Pseudomonas sp. NPDC087615
AGCGTGTAATCGCGCTGACTACGTTTTGCGCCCGTATCCATTGCACCCTCCTGATAAGAAGCCAGAAGGTGTAAACCTTATTCAGGACTAGACAGGCCACATGAAAAAGGCGAGTCATCAGACTCGCCTTTTTCATGTAGCACGGGGCTTAACGGCGACCGAGCAACAAACCGACCACCAGACCGAAACCGGCCGAGATCGCCACGGTCTGCCACGGATGGCCGCCGATGTAGTTCTCGGTGGCATCGATGGCCGGTTTGGTGCGATCGCGCACGCTTGATACGGAATCCAGCGCTTGCTGCAGTTTGAGAGTGATTTGTCCGCGCAGGTTCTCTGCTTCCTCGCCAACCAGTGAAGCACTGCTCTTGAGCAGTTTGTCGGACTCTTCGATCAGAGCCTGAAGTTCGCTGAAGGCTTGATCCTTGATTTGATCTTCGGCGGCTTGAGCGGCGGATTTGCGGGCCATTGGGTGACTCCTTGCAGTTGAATGGACAGTGATGAATGGAGTCCGGCGTCAGCTAAAAAGTTGCACTGAATTTAGCTCAGGAATAAAAACCTGCGCCGGAGATTTCCGCCGAGCGTGTAAGATGTCGCCATTTTACGCAGCAGGATAATTCCCCATGAGTTTCAATCTGGCCGACAAATCCCTCGCAGAGCGCGCCGCGCTGGAAGACGAGAAATCCCGTCTGTTCGAACTCTGGCAGAACAATCTGGGCAAAGCCAAAGGCGAAGCCGCGCGTTTGTTCGGCGAACGCGCCAAGCGCAAGGGCAAATGGGCCGAGTGGGTCCGAGCTGAACTGGACGGCATGTCGCCGCCGGAGTTTGCCAATATGGTGCGCAGTGAAGTCAACCGCTTGATGGCCGCCAACAAGTAACACGTTTTACCTGAAGCTGGCTGCAATCGCCTCGCGGACCTTGACCACCACCGGATCGATCTGCGTGCTGGTGCGCCAGCCCAGTTCAATCGGATAACGCGGCAAGGCCAGCGGGCAGGCCAGCAGCGCCAGACCACTGAGTGCGGCGATGCGCTCGGCGGCATGTGCCGGAATCGTCGCCACCGCCTGACTGCCCTTGAGCAGGTACGGCAGCGCCGCGAAATGCGTTGTCGAGGCACACACCCGGCGACTCAAGCCCAGCGCTGCGAGCCCTTCATCGGTGATCCCGATAAAACCGCCGGACGACACCAGAATGTGCTCGCGGGCGACAAACTCTTGCAGAGCGATCTGTTGCTGGCCGGGCGCAAGGCTCGCCTGATCGACCAAGCACGCATAACCCCCTTCACCCAACACCTGACGGCTGAGCAAGCGTTCGGCAAAACCGCCAGCGGTGATCGCCAGGTCGATGCTGCGCTCCATCAGGGCGCTGGCGACGATCTGGCTGTGGGTCTGACGGAAGATCAGTCGCAGTTTCGGTGCGCTTCGGGCGATCTCTTCGATCAAGCGCCGGCCGTAGGCGATCTCGAAATCATCCGACAGGCCCACTGTGACGGAACGACCGTCGTATTGATTGGCCGCTGGGTCGACCATCGCCAGGCTTTGCCGGCATTTGTTCAGCGCCTCGCTGACCACCGGTTTCAGTTGATTGGCCTTGAGCGTCGGCGCCAGGCCGCGCCCGGTGCGGACAAACAATTGATCGCCATAGACCTCGCGCAAACGGCGCAATGCTGCGCTGACCGCTGATTGCGTCACGCCCAGACGCAGCGCAGCGCGGCTGGCACTCGACTCCTCATGCAGGGCTTCAAAGACTTTCAGCAGGTTGAGGTCGACGGTGGTGATATTCATATGGCTCATATCATTCAGCAGCAAACGGGGCTTTATTCATGATCCCGCCGTGCTGGAGAATCAGCAACACCTGATCTTGATGGAGTGAGCGTCATGCCTAAATCAATCGTTGCTGCGCTGCAAATCGGCGCCTTGCCCGGTGGCAAGGGCGACACCCTGGAACAGATTCTCAATTGGGAAGCGGCTATCACTGAATCCGGCGCGGCGCTGGTGGTGATGCCCGAAGCTTTGCTCGGCGGGTATCCAAAAGGTGAGGCTTTCGGCACGCAACTGGGTTATCGCTTGCCCGAAGGTCGCGAGGCGTATGCGCGATATTTCGCCAACGCCATCGATGTGCCGGGGGTGGAAACCGAAGCGCTCGCTGGGTTATCTGCGCGCACCGGGGCCAATCTGGTGATCGGCGTGATCGAGCGCGCCGGCAGCACGCTGTATTGCACAGCGCTGTATTTCGATCCGCAGGCCGGGCTGCTCGCCAAGCACCGCAAACTGATGCCCACCGGCACGGAACGGCTGATTTGGGGCAAGGGCGACGGCTCGACGTTGCCGGTGCTCGACAGTCAGGTCGGCAAGCTTGGTGCGCTGGTGTGCTGGGAAAACATGATGCCGTTGCTGCGCACGGCGATGTACGCCAAGGGCGTGGAGGTCTGGTGTGCCCCGACCGTCGATGAGCGCGAGATGTGGCAGGTCAGCATGCGCCACATCGCCCATGAGGGCCGTTGCTTTGTGGTCAGCGCCTGTCAAGTGCAAGCCTCACCGAATGAACTGGGCGTGGAGATTGCCAACTGGCCGGCGGATCGTCCGTTGATTGCCGGTGGCAGTGTGATCGTCGGCCCGATGGGCGATGTGTTGGCGGGGCCATTACGCGGTGAGGCGGGGTTGCTCACTGCCGAAATCGACACTGACGAGTTGGTGCGCGCGCGTTATGACTACGACGTAGTTGGCCATTACGCCCGGCCGGACATCTTCGAGCTGAGCGTGGACGAACGGGCCAAACCTGGCGTGCGTTTCACCGACTGATAAAAACCTATGTGAGCGGGTTTGCTCGCGAAAGCGTGTTTACGTTCAACACTGATGCTGTCTGTTACGCCGTCTTCGCGAGCAAGCCCGCTCCCACAGGGGGGGTGTGTTGTGTTCGGGGTTATCGCGGGTGCAGCCATTCTTCGCGGGTGATTTCCCAGGTTTCCTAGGGGGGCGAATCAGACGCATCCCGGCGCGCGCCGAGAATGTGCGAGAGAACGTGCCCAGTTAACGCATTTTTACCACGTCGCGGCGCTGGTCTTGGGCAGGCTGAGTTTGCCGCTGTCGACAAAACGCATGGTGCCGAACAAGCCGCCCGCGAGCTTGCCGCGCAGCACGTAGGGCAGGTTGTCGAGGGTTTGCGTCTGGCTCAGGCCGAGGGTCTGGCGCAGAACGGAAAACGCCGAAACGCTGACCGGTACGCTGACGATGGCTTCGGAGAACCGCGGAATCGAGCCGCTCTGGTCGCTCACGCCGGAGGCCAGTGAATGGCCGTTGACCTCCAGATCCAAGGCAATGCCGTTGTAGTCGATCGCGGTTTCGTTAGGGTTTTGCACGCGCAATTTGATGGCGAAGCGTACTTCCAGATCCTGGCTGGTCAGCGGTTCGATACCGACCACATTGATGTTCACCGGGTCACGGTTGGGGAACAGCGCGCAGGCACTGAGGGAAAGCACAAGCAGGGACAGGATGACGGCGTGGAGGCGGCGCATAAACAGTCTCTCAACAAAAAAGGGCTGAACCATTGACGGCTCAGCCCTTTGTGTTTAGAGCGCAGCGTCAGCGGTTCAACTGTGCGACAGCCGCCGGTGAGGCAGGTTCACCTTTGGCCGCAACATCCGGGTTTTCCATCACTTGAAGAATAGAGGCCTCAGGATCGAAGTCGTCTTCTTCCAGTTCAATGAATTCTTCCGGCAGGAAGATGTTCAGCACGATAGCGCACAACGCACCGACGGTGATCGGCGATTCGAAGATGTTGCGCAGTGCTTGTGGCAACTCGCGCAGGACTTCCGGCACGGCAGCGATGCCTAGGCCCATGCCGAGGGAGATCGCCACGATCAGCATGTTGCGCCGATGCAGGCCAGCTTCGGCGAGGATCTTGATCCCGGCCACGGCCACGGTGCCGAACATTACCAGTTCGGCGCCGCCGAGTACCGGCTTAGGCATCAGTTGCAGCACCGCGCCGATCATCGGGAACAACCCCAACACCACCAGCAGGCCGGCAATAAAGAACGCCACATAGCGGCTCGCCACGCCGGTGAGCTGAATCACGCCGTTGTTCTGGGCGAAAGTCACCATCGGCATGCTGTTGAACACCGCGGCCATGGCCGAGTTGAGACCGTCGGCGAGCAGCCCGGACTTGATCCGGCGGATGTACAGCGGACCTTTGACCGGCTGCCGGGAAATCATCGAGTTGGCAGTCAGATCGCCGGCCGCCTCCAGCGGCGACACCAGGAAAATCACCGCCACCGGCACGAAAGCCACCCAATCGAAGTTGAAACCGTACTTGAACGGCACTGGCACGCTGACGAGCGGCACTTGGGGCAAACTGGCGAAATCGACGGTGCCCATCAGCCACGCGACGACATAGCCGAAGGTCAGGCCAATCACGATCGCGCCCAAACGCAGGAACGGCACATCGACCCGGTTCAGCACCACGATGGTGCCCAGTACCAGCGCCGCCAGAAGGATATGGCTGGCCGCGCCCAGATCCGCCGCGCCGAAGCCACCGGCAATGTCGGTCATTGCCACTTTGATCAGCGACAGGCCCATCAGCGTGATGATTGTGCCGGTCACCACCGGGGTGATCAGCATGCGCAGCTTGCCGATGAATTGGCTCAGCACCACTTCAATGAACGCGGCGAAAAAGCACACGCCGAAAATCGTTGAAAGAATCTCGTCAGTACCACCGCCCCGCGCCTTGACCATGAACCCGGCACTGAGGATCACGCTGATAAAAGAAAAACTGGTGCCTTGCAGGCATAACAGACCTGAGCCTACCGGGCCGAATCGCTTGGCTTGCACGAAAGTGCCGAGGCCGGAGACGAACAGCGCCATGCTGATCAGGTACGGGATTTCGCTTTGTAGGCCCAGGGCACCGCCCATGATCAGGGTCGGGGTGATGATGCCGACAAAGCTCGCCAGCACATGTTGCAACGCGGCAAATACAGTGGCGGTGAGGTGCGGACGGTCGTTGAGGCCGTAGATCAGATCGTTGTTGCGCGGGGCTTTTTCAGAGGCGGTCATGGTGTTTTGCGCGCCGTGAGGCGGGGCCGGGTCAGAAAATGGAGGCGCAGGATGCCGGAAGAGGGCGGCGAGGGCAACGCAATAAAACTGCCTGAAAGGTCAGCTTTTGCGGGGTGCGCCTGCTAAATCGATTCAAGCAAACGCGTGGAGCAAATCCTCTTCAAAGGCAATCTGCGCATCGCCGGGAACCTGCGCCCGATGCCGGGCCAGATGAAACGCCACGTCAAAACTCAACGTGCCTTCGCGCACTGGGCGCAACAGGCCTTTCTCCTGCCAGCCGCGCGCATAGTGATCTGGCAGATAACCCACATGCTTGCCCGACAAAATGAACGCAAGGGTGCCTTCGACCTGTTCCGAACGCGCTGAGCAGTGCTTGCCCTGAAACGGCTCGTCGTGGCGCAGGAACCGGTAAGGATGATCGACCCGGTCACAGGCTTGCAGCGCCGTATCGCTGGGGGCATCGTCGGTAAACAGCGGGTGACCTGTTGCGCAATACAAATGCTGGGTTTCGCTGAACAACTGGCGATAGTCGAAAGCACTTTGTACCTGTGAGAAATAGCCGATGGCCAGGTCCAGCCGCTGTTGCAGCAGCAAGCGCTCCATCTCGCCGGGCATCGCGCTGATCAACTCGATGCGCACAGATTCATCTCGCTCGCGAAAACGTCGGATCGCTTCGGCGACCCGTTGCAAGACCGATTGATCAACGGCCTCGGAAATGCCCAAACGCACCTCACCGATCAGGCGCCCGGCAACGCCGTTGGATTGATGACGAAACACTTCAATCGATTCAAACAACGTGCGGATGGCGATCAACAGTTGCTCGCCCTTGGGCGTGACGCTGAAACCGCCCTTGCCACGGCTGCACAGGCGATAACCCAAGCGAGTTTCCAGTTTGGCCATTTGCTGGCTGATGCTCGATTGGCTCAGGCCCAGTTCACCTTGTGCGGCACTGAACCCACCGGATTCGACGACGCGGACAAACAAGCGCAGCAACTGCAAATCGACATCGTGGAGTTGGCCCAACATCACATTACTCCGGGATAAAGTCAGGATAATTATTCGGGTATTTTTCTAATGTATCCGTCGGCGCATTCTGCCACCAATTCCTCCGGTCAGGTGTTCGTCATGGCTCCCCTATCCAAGCTGTGTTTCCCCGCGCTGTTGTTGTCCGTGGCCATCCATGCTCACGCTGAGGACAAGACCCTCAACCTCTACAGTTGGGCCGATTACGTGCCGCCGCCAACCTTGCAGCGTTTCGAGCAGGAAACCGGCATTCATGTGCGCTACGACACCTTCGATACTTGCGAAGTGCTGGAAACCAAGCTGCTCACTGGCGGCAGTGGTTACGACGTGGTCGTGCCGTCCTCCAGCGTGTTAGCCCGCGGGCTGGCGGCTGGCGCTTTGAAAGAGATCCCCCACGACGGACTCAAGGGCTACGCCAATCTTGATCCGGATCTGCTGGGAAAACTCGCGGCCGTCGATCCTGGCAACCGCTTTGGGGTGCCTTACACCTGGGGCACCCTCGGGCTGGGCATGAACGTTGATGCCGTGAAAAAACGTCTGCCGGGCGTGCCGCTGAACAGTCTCGATTTACTGTTCAACCCCGAGTACGCGAGCAAGCTCAAGGATTGCGGCGTGGCGATTCTCGATTCGCCGCAGGAAGTCATCGGTCTGGCACTGCACTACCTCGGTAAAGATCCCTACAGCACAGACAAGCAAGATCTGGCCGCCGCCGAGGCGCTGTTGCACAAACTTCAGCCGTCGGTGCTGTACGTCGCCACCGGTCGCCAGATCAATGATCTGGCCAGCGGCAACGTGTGTTTGGCATTGACCTATAACGGTGACGCCAGCATGGCGGCCGATCAGGCTCGCAAAGCCAACAAGCCCTACAAAGTCGCCTACCGGATTCCCAGGGAAGGCACGCTGATCTGGCAGGACAACCTCGCCATTCCCAACGATGCACCCCACCCCGAAGCGGCGCAGGCGTTCATTGAATTCATGCTGCGCCCCGAGTCGGTTGCCGAGTTGACCAACACGCTGTTTTTTGCCAACGCCAACCAGGCAGCGACGCCGCTGGTGGATGAAGCGGTTCGCACTGATCCCGACATATACCCGCCGACCGATGTGTGCGGACGGCTCTATGCCGACCGCAGCATGAGCCTCAAAGACATGCGTCAACGCACCCGTTTGTGGACCACTTTCCGTAGCCGCCAATAGTCCCCTTATCAAAAAGAAGGAACACATCAATGGACGTGCCAATGCAAAACGACCAGGCCATAACCCGTGACAGCCTCTATGGCACCGCCGCTGAAAGTACCTACGCCGGCATCACCAGTTTCATGCGCCGCCGCTACAGCCGTGATTTGCGCGGCGTCGACGTGGCGGTCAGCGGCGTGCCATTCGACACCGCCACCAGCAACCGGCCAGGCGCGCGTTTCGGGCCTCGCGGGATTCGCGCCGCGTCCACCGGGATTGCTTGGGAACGCCACTGGCCGTGGACGTTTGATCCGTTCGATCATCTGGCGGTGATTGATTACGGTGACTGTGATTTTGATTACGGCTCGCCGCACTCGACCCCCGAAAGCATCGAGGCCCACGCCGAACACATCCTCAATGCCGGCAGCGCGATGCTGACCTTCGGCGGCGATCACTTCATTACTTACCCGCTGCTCAAGGCCCACGCCCGCAAGCACGGCGCGCTGTCGCTGATTCATTTCGATGCGCACAGCGATACTTGGCCAGACGAGGAGGGCAAGCGCATCGATCACGGCACCATGTTCTGGCACGCGGCGCGCGAAGGTCTGGTGGATCCGGCGCGGTCGGTGCAGATCGGCTTACGCACCACCAACGACGATCACCAAGGCTTTCAGGTGCTCGACGCCCGTCAGGTGCATCGACGTGGCTGCGAGGCGATTGTTGACGCAATCCGGGCGCGGGTCGGTGATAACCCGGTGTACCTCACATTCGATATCGACTGCCTTGATCCCGCGTTTGCACCGGGCACGGGAACGCCTGTGTGTGGTGGTTTGAGCACGGTGCAGGCGCTGGAGATTCTGGGCGGCTTGCGCGGGATCAATCTGGTGGGGATGGACGTCGTTGAAGTGGCCCCGGATTACGATCAAGCGCAAGTGACTTCCTTGGCGGCAGCGACATTGGCCATGGAAATGCTCTGCCTGTACGCCGCCAAACACAAAGTCGACCGATAAAACATCAATGGCCCCTGTGGGCGCGAGCAAGCCCGCGCCCACAAAAGTCCACATGATGCAGAAGGCCGTCGTGGCATACTCCCGCGCATGACTTTCGACTCCCCTCTAAGCGCCTGGCAGCGTGCCATCGAACACAAGGGCTTCATTCAGGATGAAGCTCAGGAACATGCCGTCTGGGCGCTGCAAAAATGCCATGAGGCCCTGCATGCCGATGCGCGTTCGGTCACTGGCGTTTATCTGTGGGGGCCGGTCGGGCGCGGCAAGACCTGGCTGATGGATCAGTTTTATCAGAGCCTGCGGGTGCCGGCGCGGCGTCAACATTTCCATCACTTCATGGGCTGGGTGCACCAGCGCTCGTTTCAATTGACCGGGATCGCCGATCCGCTGCGGGCGCTGGCTAAAGAGTTAGCCGCCGAGGTGCGGGTGCTGTGTTTCGATGAGCTGTTCGTCAACGACATCGGCGATGCGATCATTCTCGGCCGGCTGTTTCAGGTGATGTTCGACGAAGGCGTGGTGATTGTCTGTACCTCCAACCTGCCGCCGGATGATTTGTACGCCGATGGCTTCAATCGCGACCGTTTTGTCCCGGCGATCGCCGCGATCAAAACGCATATGCAAGTGGTGGCGGTGAACGGTGCCGAGGATCATCGCTTGCATCCGGGTGCGATCCAGCAGCGTTATTTTGTCGCTAAACAAGGCGAGGCCAGCGCCTTGAAACAGGTCTTTGAAGCGCTGACAGAGGGGCAACCCTCTTGTACTGATCCCGTGGCGATCGGCCATCGGCTGTTGAACGTGGTGCAAAGCACTGAAACGGTGTTGTGGTGTCGTTATGCTGATCTGTGCGAGCAACCCTTCGCCGCCATGGATTTCATCACGCTGTGCGACCGTTACCGGGCTATTGTGGTGAGCCACGTGCCGAACCTCAGCGCGCAGAAACGCGAGGGCCGTATCGCTCGTGGCACCGAAGATGGCGCCGAGCGGGTAGTGGCGGGCGATCGGGAGTTGCCGCAGTTGTCGGTTCACGACGATGGCGTACGGCGCTTTATCGCCCTGGTTGACGAGTGCTACGACCGAAAGGTGCCGCTGTACGTCGAGGCGCAGGTGCCGATGGAGGCGCTGTATACCGAGGGCTATCTGGAGTTCCCGTTCCGCCGCACGCTCAGTCGCTTGCAGGAGATGCAGTTACAGCGTTTTGCCGAAGCTTGAATGAAGAGGGCGCCATCATGACCCCGCCGCTATCCATCATTCGGACGAATTCTTTTGCGTGGGCGATGCCGGGTTGCGTGCGCAGGATTTCGCCGAACCCGGTTGGACAGAAGGGGTGATCCGGGGGCTCTGAACAATAATTTTTGACGTGCCGGTTGTCGCCGCGCAGGCCCCCGCGCTAATGTCGCAGCAGCCTTTCAGTACGCACTTTGCGCGCCGGGGCTTTTGTGTGTTCGGGGATGGAAATGGATTCCGCAGAAATTCTTGTGCTTCAAGCCAGCTACACCAATCCACTGCATGCCGAGGCCATCGGCGTGGTGCTCAACCACTATGCCGAAGACCCCATGGGTGGCGGCCATTCGCTCGATCCTGAATTATTGCGACGGCTACCCGAAGAACTGGCGCGCCGCACGCACGCATTCAGCGTGTTGGCGTTTGTCGGTGGCGAGCCGGCAGGACTGGTGACCTGCTTTGAAGGGTTTTCCACGTTCGCCTGCAAACCCTTGGTCAACGTCCACGATGTGGCAGTGATCAGCACATTTCGCGGCTTGGGGTTGAGCCAGAAGATGCTGCACAAAGTCGAGGAAATTGCCCGGCAGCGCGGCTGCTGCAAGATCACCCTGGAAGTGCTGGAAGGCAACGCCGTGGCACAGAACGCCTACAGCAAGTTCGGCTTCGCCCCTGGCATGTTCGACCCGGCTCATGGGCGCATGCTGTTCTGGATCAAGGAACTGTAGTCGTAAAAAAGGCACCTCGAGAGGGCGCCCAACTGGCTATCTCCAAGCCAGAACGGGACTATCAGATCTTGGGGGGCAGTCTGTTCACAGTGGATTTTGGGTGAGGGAGCAAGCCCCTCGTCCCGCCAATCAGCATCAAAGCCTCCAGTCCAGACTCAACGTCACCGTGCGCGGATCGCCCCAGAACACACCGTTGTAGAAGCCCACATTCTCGTAGTACTTCTTGTCGAACAGGTTGTCGACGTTCAGCGAGGCCGAGAGATTTTTGTCGATTGCATAGCGCGACATCAGCTTGACCACGGTGTAAGCGCCTTGGTGAATTCGGGCATTTTCGGTGACAAAGTCACCCGCAGCATTGCGCCTGACCGGGCGATTCGAATCGCCGAAGATACGGCTTTGCCAATTCACTGCTCCGCCTACGGTCAACGCTTGCCATTCGCCCGGCAAACGATATGCCGTGGACAGCCGCAGCAGGTGCAGTGGCTGGTTTTCGTGGGTGCGCTTTTTTTCGCCGTTGGCCGAGTGGGTGTAGGTATAACCGGCGGTCACATTCCAGCCGTTGAGGATTTCGCCTGAGACTTCGGCTTCGAAGCCATTGACCTTGTTGCCCTTGCCGCCGGATTTGTAGAACTGCTCGCGGGTGACGGGGTCTGGCGGCACCGAATTGTCGACTTCGGCAACGTTGTCCTGCTTGCTCCAGAACAGCGCCGTTGCCATGTTGAGGCGTTCTTCGAGCAAACTGCCTTTGAGTCCCACTTCGTAGTTGCTGCCAACGACCGGTTCCAGATAATTGCGGCTGCTGTCACGGTTGCTCTGTGGTTTGAAAATATCGGTGTAGCTGATGTAGGCGGTGTATTGCGGCGTCAGGTCATAGAGCAGGCCGGCGTAGGGCGTCCAGATGTCGTTTTGGTGTTGGCGGGTTGTGTCAACGCTGGTCAGTTGCAGGTTTCCGTCATAGTAGTGATCGGCATTTTTGCCTTCCCAACTGCCATAACGACTGCCGAGCACGGCCTGCAGTTCGTCTGTCAGGCTCAAGCGGGTAGCAATGTAGCCAGCCTTCTGACGGGTGCTGCCCTTGGAACCGGTCAGTCCAGTGACGGTATCGGGGAACCTGGCGATATCGCCCATGTATTTCCAGTCGCTTAGGTTGCCGTAATCCGCAACGCGCGGACCATTGACGGTTTTGGGGGAGTAGGAGCGGTGCTGAGCCTCGCCGTAACCGAACATCATTTCGTGCTCGCGACCGAGTAGCGAATAAGGGCCTGAAACGTTGAAGTCATAGACGTTCATTTTCTGCGTGCCGATCATGTGCGAGCTATAGGCGACCATGCCGCTACGGTCAGCCTCGGGAAAACCTTCACCACCGTAGTAAACCTTGCCGTCTACGTCGCTTTGGCGGTGAGTGTAAGCGGCTTTCAGGTGCCATCCTCCCGCCAGTTCCTGATCAAGGGTGGCGAATGCGGTCTTGTCCTTGAGCGGCCACGAACTCCAGGATGTCGCCATATTCGTCGATCGGCCGAGCCTGGCCTTGCTACCGTCTGCGTTCCAGTAGGGCACGGTGCCCCAGGACGAGCCCTGCACCTGTTTGTCCTGATAGTCATAACCCACCGCCAGCACGGTGGATTCGCTCAGATCCGCCTCAATAATCCCGTAGCCGACTTCGCGTTGCAGCGCGTACTTGTCGCGAAACGATTGGCTGTCGCGATAAGCCAACACGGTGCGCCCACGCAAGCGACCCTCGAAGGCCAGCGGGCCGCCGACATCCACGTAGCTGTAGTAATCGTCGTAACTGCCGCCACTGACCCCCGCGAGCGTCTGCCATTGCGCCGTCGGGCGCTTGCGCACCATGTTGATGGTCGCCGAGGGATCGCCCGCGCCGGTGGTCAGGCCAGTGGCGCCGCGCACAACTTCAATGCGGTCGTAGATGATGGTGTCGGCGTCGGTCTTCATGCGATCAAAGGTGTTTAGCATCCCGTCGATCTGGAAATTGTTGATCGAGTAACCGCGTGACGAATAGCTGACACGGTCCGAGTCGTTGTGTTGCACCACAATGCCTGTGGTCTGGCTCATGGCTTCGGATAACGTGCTGAGCTTGAAATCATCCATCTGCTGGCGGGTGACCACGGACACCGATTGCGGGGTTTGCTTGATCGACAGGTTAAGCCGTGTCGCGGTGCTCATGGCTCCGGTGGTGTAGGCGTCGGTGTTTTCGGTGGTGCGACCCAGGCCTTGGGCGGTGACGTGGGTCGATGCCAGCTCCAGCGCAGGCGCTGGCGGCGGGGCTTTGTCGGGCTCGGGTTCAGCCAAAAGATCGGGGCTCAGAGCGGTTGCACAGAAGCCGAGAGTGAGGGTTATGGAACGGGTGATGGGCGCAAGCATCGCAGCCGACTCCTTGTCTTTGAGAAAAAATCCGTTTGTTCAAAGACGAAGCGAGGAACTGCTATTTAGTGATAAACGCGAATTATTATTATTTGTAGATATTTCGGGCATGAAAAAGGGGCCAGTCTCGGCCCCTTCTCGGTTTTATTGCTTAACCACTGCGCGTGTCGGACTTTCGGGCGTTTTCGGCTTCATCAGGCTGAAGTCGATCAATGCCTTCTGCTGGCGCTGGTAGGGGTTACCGATCAGCAGTGGACGAGGTTTGAAGCTGTCACTGACCAGACTCTTGCTAGGGTCGAACTCATCGAAGCTCAAACCTGCCATGTCGGCCCAAGTGTGGATCAGATGCGAGCTGCTATAAGGCCGCTGCAGGTCACCGGCGAGGTTCCAGTCATGGTTCTCCCGCCATTTCGGCGAGGCCCATGCCATGAACGGAATGGTGTACATCGGCGCGGTCGGCTTGTTTTCGTTGCGCCCGAGGGTGCTATGACCCACCGAGTCGAACACGTCTTCGCCGTGGTCCGACAGGTAAAGCAGGAAACCATTCGGATCGGATTTGGCGTAATCCTTGATCAGGCTCGAAACCACAAAGTCGTTGTACAGCACGGCGTTGTCGTAGCTGTTGTAGGTCGGTACCTGATCGTCACGCACACCGGCCGGCACTCCGTTGCGATCCTGGAACTTGTCGAAGCTCGGCGGATAGCGGTACTGGTAGCTCATGTGGGTGCCGAGCAGATGCACGACGATCAGCTTGCGCGGTGCAGCATCGGCCAATGCTTTGTTAAATGGCTCGATCACGTCGCCGTCGTACTGGGCGGCGTTCTGATTGCGGTTGTTGTTCAGGTACACCTGCTCGTCGGCCTGTTCGGAGAAGGTCGTGAGCATGGTGTTGCGCTTGGTCATGGTCTGCTGGTTGGTGATCCAGAAGGTCTTGTAACCCGCCTGTTTCATCATGCTGACGAGCGATGGCGTGGCCAGGTACAGATCCGGATGTTCTTCGTCAGCGAAAGTCAGTACCTGCTGCAGCGCCTCGATGGTGTAAGGGCGAGGGGTGACGACGTTGTCGAAGATCGCCAGTTGATCCTTGAGTTTGTCCAGTTCCGGCGTGGTATTGCGTGGGTAGCCGTACAGGCTCATGCGCTGACGGTTGGTCGACTCACCGATCACCAACACCAGTGTGGAAGGTTGATCGGCATTCGCAGCCTTGAGGTTGTGCAGCGGAGGAATCTTGCTGGCGCTGTGCAGCATGTCCTGCATGTCGGCCAATGTGTCGAGATAACGGTGATATGCCACCGCCATCTGCCATGGCACGGCAGGCTCGATGCGGGATTCGAACTTCTCGAAACCCTGGGCAAAGTTGCCCATGCGCAGGGTCTGCTTGACCAGCTGATAACCCACTACGGCAATCAGAATCGCCATTGCGGCCACGAACGCGCGGCCACGGGGCATGTGCACCGGACGCAAACGCGTCCAAAGGAAATAGGCAAATGCGGTGTGAGCGAGGAACGCCGGAACCATCCACCAGGCAAAGTACTGGGTCATGTACTCGCCGGCTTCGGACACGTTCGACTCGAACATGATGAAGATGACGCTCTGCGAGAATTCCTGCTGATAGATGAAGAAGTAGCCCAGACTCGCCATCGAGCAGGCCCACAACACCACGCCGATGATGGCGGCCAGCATTTTTGTGCGCTTGGGGAACATCAGCATTGGCGCCAGCCACAGCGCACTCATGAAGAACGCCTGGCGGAACCCGGAGAAGCCGGATGTGCCGGTCAACTGGATCAGCAGTTGGGTGATACCCGAGAAGTACCAGAAAAACACGAACAGCCAGAGAAGTCCGGCCCAATCAAAACCTGTCGCAGTCGTTTTGCTGCGTTTGAACAATGCCATTCGGCGCTCCAGCTCACTCGTTACAACCACCGCCGGAGCATCCATGTAGCCGACGAACGAAAGCCGCACGCGTACGTACGGCCAGAATGGGCGCAGTATTACGAAGGGAATGTGAAAAGTTTGTGAGTGGCCTTGCGTGGTGCGAGGCAAGTCGTTTCGGGAACAGCGTCTGCCGTTCCCGGGGGGCTGGCGGGGGCGTGGAATCAGGCCTGGGGATTACGCTGAACGACCGGCAAAGGTTGCGGCTGCGCACCTTGGGTCAGCAGGCGCAACTGCGCCAACTCCTGCTTCAATTGGTCGCGTTCGTTTTTCAATTGACGCAATTCATCGCGACGGATTGTCACGTACAGGGTTTGTGGCGGCATTGCTGTGTGTACTGTGCCCATTGCTCACCTCGCAAATGGCGTGTCTCAACTGTAAGTCGTCCCCGATTCGGGGTGCTGACTTACTATCGGCGCCAATTTTGGTTTCTTTTGCCAGTGAATGGAACTTTTTTATTTTTCATGGTCGGTGTGTCTTCGCCACGATTCAAGGCGTTATCAGTCTGGATCGGGCACAATGCCCGGAAACTTCATCGCAACGCTCTGGACTAACCTCCATCAGTCGCGTTGGGCTATAACCAATGACACACATTTATTTGCAGTAAGGAGCATCAGCACATGCAACTCGGGATTATTGGACTGGGCCGCATGGGCGGCAATATTGCGCGGCGCCTGATGCTCAACGGTCACACCACCGTTGTTTACGACCGCAATACCGCCTTTGTCGACACCCTGGCCGCCGAGGGCTCTACGGGCGTTGCCGATTTGCCGGCACTGGTCGACGGCCTGGCCAAGCCGCGTGCGGTTTGGGTCATGCTGCCGGCCGGTGCGCCGACCGAAGACACTATCGAAACCCTGAGCACCCTGCTTGAGGCCGGCGATACCATCATCGACGGCGGCAACACCAACTATAAGGATGACATTCGCCGGGCGAAGACCCTGGCCGAGAAAGGCCTGCATTACATCGACGTGGGCACCTCCGGTGGCGTCTGGGGCCTGGAGCGCGGCTACTGCATGATGATCGGCGGCGACGCCGAAACCGTGACGCGTCTTGATCCATTGTTCGCCGCCCTGGCGCCGGGCATGGGCGACATTGCGCGCACCAAGGATCGCAAGTCCGACGATCAGCGTGCCGAGCACGGCTACATTCACGCCGGTCCGGCCGGTGCCGGGCACTTCGTGAAGATGATTCACAACGGTATCGAGTACGGCATGATGGCGGCCTTTGCCGAAGGCTTCGACATCCTCAAGACCAAGTCGAGCGAGCGTCTGCCGCAAGATCAGCGTTTCGACCTCAACGTGGCCGACATCGCCGAAGTCTGGCGTCGTGGCAGTGTGGTGTCGTCCTGGCTGCTGGACTTGACCGCCGACGCCTTGGCCAGTGACCCGAAACTCGACGGGTTCTCCGGTTCCGTAGCAGACAGCGGCGAAGGTCAATGGACCATCGAAGCGGCCATGGAACAAGCGGTGCCGGTGCCGGTGCTGTCGAACTCGCTGTTCTCGCGCTACCGTTCGCGCGGTCAGGGCACCTTTGGCGACAAGATCCTTTCGGCCCAACGCTTCGGCTTCGGCGGCCATGTGGAGACTCCAAAGAAATGACCCATACGATCCGCAGAAAATCCAAGGCAGAACCCGCACCACCGACCACGCTGTTTTTGTTCGGTGCTCACGGCGACCTGGTCAAGCGCTTGCTGATGCCGGCGCTGTATAACCTCAGTCGCGACGGTTTGCTTGATGAGGGTCTGCGGATCGTCGGTGTTGACCACAACGCCATTACCGATGAAGCCTTCGCGCAAAAGCTCGAAGACTTCATCCGTACCGAAGTGGCGGCGAAAGTCGGCAAGGGCGATCAGATGCTTGATCCGGCCTTGTGGGCCAAGCTTGCCAAAGGTATCAGCTACGTTCAGGGCGATTTCCTGGACGACAGCACGTATAGCGCGCTGGCGGCAAAAATTGCCGACAGCGGCACCGGCAATGCGGTGTTCTACCTGGCCACCGCGCCACGTTTCTTCAGTGAAGTGGTGCGCCGCCTGGGGGCCGCCAAATTGCTTGAAGAGACCCCCGAAGCATTCAGAAGGGTGGTGATCGAAAAGCCGTTTGGCTCCGATCTGCAAACGGCTGAAGCGTTGAACGCCTGCTTGCTCAAGGTGATGTCCGAGAAACAGATCTTTCGGATCGATCATTACCTGGGCAAGGAAACCGTGCAGAACATTCTGGTCAGCCGGTTTTCCAACAGCCTGTTTGAGGCCTTTTGGAATAATCATTACATCGACCACGTACAAATCACCGCCGCCGAAACCGTGGGTGTCGAAACCCGTGGCAGTTTTTATGAACACACCGGCGCCTTGCGGGACATGGTGCCCAATCACCTGTTCCAGTTGCTGGCGATGGTCGCGATGGAACCCCCGGCGGCGTTCGGCGCCGATGCGGTGCGTGGCGAGAAGGCCAAAGTGGTCGGCGCGATCCGCCCATGGACCGTAGAACAAGCCCGCGCCAACTCGGTACGCGGGCAGTACAGCGCCGGTGAAGTTGGAGGGAAGCCGCTGGCCGGTTATCGCCAGGAAGCCAACGTATCACCCGACAGCAGCACTGAAACCTACGTCGCGCTGAAGGTCATGATCGACAACTGGCGCTGGGTCGGCGTGCCGTTCTACCTGCGCACCGGCAAACGCATGAGCGTGCGCGACACCGAGATCGTCATCTGCTTCAAGCCAGCGCCTTACGCGCAGTTTCGCGATACGGAGGTTGACGAGTTGCAACCGACCTACCTGCGCATCCAGATCCAGCCCAACGAAGGCATGTGGTTCGACCTGCTGGCCAAGCGCCCGGGCCCGGCCCTCAACATGGCCAACATCGAGTTGGGGTTTGCTTACAAGGACTTCTTCGAGATGCAACCGTCGACCGGCTACGAAACGCTGATCTACGACTGCCTGACCGGCGATCAGACGCTGTTCCAGCGCGCTGACAACATCGAGAACGGCTGGCGCGCGGTGCAACCGTTCCTCGACGCCTGGCAACAGGACGCCAGCGTGCAGACGTATGCCGCCGGTGAAGACGGCCCGAGCGCCGCCGAAGATCTACTGACTCGCGATGGTCGCGTCTGGCATGGTCTCGGATGAATGAGGCGCGGCAACAACCCATCCGTTTTTTGCTCAGTGACATGGACGGCACACTGTTGCTGCCAGATCACACATTGAGCCAGCGCACCATCGAGGCCGTTCGTTCATTGCGCGAGGCAGGCGTACTGTTCAGTCTCGCCACCGGGCGCCCACCCAAAGCCATGTTGCAGCAAATCGAGGCGTTGGGCGTCGATCTGCCGACGGCGGCGTTCAATGGCGGCACCATCGTCAATCCCGACGGCAGTCTGCTGGTGGCGCATTATCTTCCGGCCACCGCTGCGCTGACGGCACTGGCAACGTTCGCCGATCAGCCCGAGGTCGAAATCTGGGTGTTCAGTGGTGGCGACTGGTTACTCAAGGATCCGCACGGCCCGATGGTCCCGCGCGAACAGCATGGCCTGGGCTACCCACCGGTCGTGGTCGAGAGTTTCGAGCCGTATCTGGAGCGTATCGACAAGATCGTTGCCACCAGCAACAACACCGAACTGCTGATCGAACTGGAGGCGCGTTTGCTGCCCAGGGTTGAAGGCCAGGCACAGGTGTCGCGTTCGCAACCGGTGTATCTGGACGTCACGGCGCTGGAAGCTCACAAAGGGACTGCGCTGGCGACGATTGCCGCGCATCTTGGCATCCCGATGGAGCAGACGGCCGCGATTGGGGATGGTGGCAATGATCCGGCGATGTTCCATTGCGCAGGATTTTCGATTGCCATGGGGCAGGCGGAGGAGGCGGTGCGGCGTCAGGCTGATGTGGTCACTGCGTCGAACACCGAAGATGGCGTCGCCCAAGCGATCGAAAAATACATCCTGCCTCGCTGATTCACGCATTAAAAAAGTGGGAGCGGGCTTGCTCGCGAAGAGGCCGTGTCAGTCAACGTATCGTCGAATGACACACCGCTTTCGCGAGCAAGCCCGCTCCCACATCAGTTATGTGTTTACAGCCAGTAGCTGACGGCGTACCAGCCCAGGGAACCCATCACAACGGTGTAAGGCACTGCCATCCACACCATTCGGCCATAAGACAGACGCACCAGCGGTGCAATTGCCGAGGTCAGCAGGAACAGAAACGCTGCCTGACCATTCGGTGTCGCAACACTCGGCAAATTGGTGCCGGTGTTGATCGCAATCGCCAGCGTCTCAAAGTGCTCGCGGGTCATGTGCCCAGCCAGGAATGCCTGTTTCACTTCGGTGATGTAAATGGTTGCCACGAACACGTTGTCACTGATCGCCGAAAGCACGCCATTGGCAATGAACAACATGCCCGGTTGCTGGTCGGCCGGCAGCGCCAGCACCCACTCGATCAGCGGCGCAAACAAGTGTTGATCGTGAATCACCGCGACCACGGCAAAGAACACCACCAGCAAGGCAGTGAACGGCATAGCGTCCTTGAACGCGCTGCCCAGACGATGCTCATCGGTGATCCCGGTAAACGCGGTGATCAACACGATCACCATCAGGCCGATCAGGCCGACTTCCGCGACATGGAAAGCCAGCCCGGCAATCAGGATCAGCGCGGCGGCGCCTTGCACCAGCAGGGCGGCGCGTTGGCGATTCGTGCGCTTGGCGTTGTCCTCGGCGGCATAGTTGGCGAGTACGGCGCGCACGTTCTCCGGCAGCAGTGTGCCGTACCCGAACCAGCGCAGCTTCTCCAGCAAAACGCAGGTCACAAGACCTGCCACCAGCACTGGCACGGATACCGGGGCGACTTTCAAGAAGAACTCGGCGAAGTGCCAGCCCATTTCATGGCCGATCAGCAGGTTCTGTGGCTCGCCGACCAATGTGCAGACGCCACCCAGCGCCGTGCCCACCGCGCCGTGCATCAACAGACTGCGCAGGAACTCGCGGAACTGTTCCAGATCGTCATGTTGCAGGGGGGGCAAGTGTTGGTCGTCATTGATTTCACTCTCCTGCCGTGGATCGTTGCCCGAGGCAACCCGGTGGTAGACCGCGTAGAAACCGACACCCGCGCTGATGATCACCGCTGTGACGGTCAATGCATCGAGAAACGCTGAAAGAAACGCCGACAGGAAGCAGAACATCAGAGACAGCAGCGCTTTTGAACGTACGCCCAATAACAGCCGCGAAAAAAGAAACAGCAGCAGGTCCTTCATGAAGTAAATGCCGGCCACCATGAACATCAGTAGCAAGATCACCGGAAAGTTGTGCACCAACTCATCATAGAGTGCCTGCGGCGTGGTCATCTTCAGCAGCAGGGCTTCAATCAGCAACAAACCGCCGGGCATCAACGGATAACACTTGAGGGCCATGGCCAGAGTGAAGATGAACTCGATCACCAGCAGCCAGCCAGCCGCGACGGGGCCAGCAGTGAACAGCACGACAGCATTAAGGATCAGGAATCCAACGATGGTCGCTTTATACCAGCGTGGTGAATGCCCTAGAAAGTTATGCGCGAACGCCTGGGCCATTGAACCGGACATCGGTTGCTCCTTGTCTTGAGAAGCGCGCAAGTTGCCGGATGTGAGAACGAAGATCAAGCTCTTAGGCGTTCAGATACCGCGCGATCACGGCCCGGTAACGGCCATCCAGCGAATAACCACCGACGAGAATAGCGCCATCCGCTTGTAAGGCCAGTGAGTTTGCCGTGTCGAGACTGTGTCCCAGGCGGGTGCGCAGCCAGCCACTGCCATGGCCGAAGCTTGGGTCCAGGCAGCCATCGGCGTGGTAACGGGCCACGATGAAATCTGCTTCGACCCCGCCAATGGTTGCACCTGCGGCGATGATTCGGCCATCTGCCATGCGCTGGGCGGCGCTCCATTGGCAGCCGCTGGGACCGATGTCCAGCAGTTGCGGCTGGCCGTTATTGCGATGCAGGTCGGGGCGACCATTGGGGTGAAGGCTGAAGGCCAGGCAGCGGAGCGGGTCGAAACTGCTGCCGAAACAGTGCAGGGCGTCTTCGGATTCAAGGACCCGACTGATCTGCGCGCTTCTCCCATCAGCCTTGATTGCCATGAAGCCGTCTACTGCGAAGCGCTCGTCAAGGCGACCATCGGGCAGATAGCGCGCCAACAGACCTTCCTGGGGGAAATCGATTGAACCGCCCACCACGATCCGCCCGTCTTCCTGCAGCAGTAGGCTACTGAGCCAGGTATTGAGCAACAGATGGCGGATCATCACGAAGCCGCGACCGTTGAAGGTTTCATCCAGGCTGGCGTCGGGTTTGAGTCGAATCAGCATGCCGGCATGGTCAGCGAGTTCGAAGTGGTGGTTGGCGATCAGCAGAATATGCCCGTCGGCCTGTACCGCTAAGTCGCAGGCCTCAGCACCCGGTACGCCCGGAGGCAGCCAGGGGTCACGGGAGCCCATGGACAAATCGCCCGGCAGGCATACAACTTTGCGGCCATTATCCCCAAACGTTTGATCCGGTCTGCCTTGCGCGTCGAACAGGGCGACGGCGGGCAGAGTGCGATGGGTGTTTTCATAGTGCAGGCCGGCCAGCAGAATGCGTCCATCGGGCAACGCCTGCACTTTGCCGGCCATGGCCTCGAAACCAGGCGCAAACGTGTCGATCACGCTGCCTTGATCACCGAATGAAAGATCGGTGGAACCATCGGCGAGCAACCGAGCAAGGCCGAAACGGCTGCCTTGTGCAAGGCCGACTTTGGCTGCCACAAGAATCCGGCCCTGCGCATCCAGCGCAACATCTTGAGTCAGGCTGGACACACTGTCGGGAAAATAAACCTGGGCGACTCCGTTGGCGGCAAATGTCGTGTCGAGTTGACCGGCATTATTCAATGGCGTCGGGAGCAGGTAAGTGTTCAAAGTTGACATGCACGCATCTCCTTGCGAGTTGACCAGGACCGGGGGCCGATCGGGTAACTGCATGAGCGGAACATTCAATCCCTGAACAGAGGGAAGTACAACTGTAAGAACTAACAGGTGGAGGGTCACACTGTGCCAGAACAGTGTCTTTTTGAACCAATGGCAAGCCTGCCAAGCAGTTACGTTGCCGCGCGATGCTGAAAGTTGTACAGAAGTATGGAGAGCTTAATAGAAATAGCAACTAAGAAAAGGAAAGCGAATGACCTCAAAGTCATCCGCTTTAACCAGCTTTCAATGTGGCATCGACCACGATTGCAACGCATAACCCTCTTCGCTCAGTTCGGCGCGAGCCTGCTGCAGCAACTGTTCCAGCTGTGCCGGGTCGGAGTAGGCGGTACTCGGAATCTGTTTACGGCCGATTCGTGAGTTGGTGCGGTCGATAACAGTCAGACTCAATTCGCCATTGCCGTCTTGTGGGGCCCAGGCCACGCACTGGAAAGGTTGGAACGCGTGGTTGGCAATCAAAAGAGCTTCGTTGATACGGAGCGGGGCGGTCATGGGGTTTTCTCTCTTTAGTGCCCAATCAAGTGATAGGCCGTCGGTTGGGCTCACCGATCGGCTGGTTACTTGTACTGATGCACGCAACCGGGGAGCAGGTCACACTTGAAACAAAGAAATTTGAAATTTCTTTTATGCCGTCGGATTTTCTGGAGGTTTTGAAAGTTTGCTGAAAGAAACGAAGTCGATAGCTAACTAATAATTACGTTTCTTATAACGTGTTTGCTTGTAGACCTATAAGCAATCGATACAAGGCGCCGTCAAATTCTTGCTAATGTTACAGCCAGGTCTGCCAAATGACTGTTTTTAAAATAAATTCCTTTAATTTGGCGCCAAGGAACAGTCATGAGTGAAGCGCCCGCATTACGACGTTTATTGGTGGTCGACCCCTGCGACGACTGTCACCGCTTACTACCCGGTCTGCGGGCGGCAGGCTGGGATGTCGACAGCTGTAGCCTGGAAAACGCCGCCGACCGTAGCTGTGATGTCGGCTTGCTGCGTTTGCAGCCTTTTCACCTGGAACGTCCCGAAGCCGTCAAGGAACTGATAAGTCGCAGCGGCACTGAATGGATCGCTGTGCTCAATCAGGAAGTCCTGCGCTTGCAGAACGTCGGTGACTTCGTCTGTGAATGGTTTTTCGATTTCCATACCTTACCCTTTGACGTGTCGCGGGTGCAGGTCACCCTCGGCCGCGCGTTCGGCATGGCGCGCTTGCGCGGGCAGGGCACGATCCACATTGATCAGCCGGAGCACGAACTGCTCGGCGACAGCAAACCGATTCGCGAACTACGCAAACTCCTGAGCAAACTGGCGCCCACCGAGTCGCCCGTGTTGATTCGCGGCGAAAGCGGCACCGGTAAGGAGCTGGTTGCACGCACGCTGCATCGTCAATCCCAGCGTCACAACAAGCCGTTCGTGGCGATCAACTGCGGTGCAATTCCTGAACATTTGATCCAGTCCGAACTGTTCGGGCACGAAAAAGGTGCGTTTACCGGCGCTCATCAGCGAAAGGTCGGGCGCATCGAAGCGGCCAATGGTGGCACGTTGTTTCTCGATGAAATCGGCGATTTGCCGCTGGAACTGCAAGCCAATCTGCTGCGCTTTCTTCAGGAAAAACACATTGAGCGGGTAGGGGGCAGTCAGCCGATCCCGGTTGATGTGCGCGTTCTGGCGGCGACTCACGTCGATCTGGAAGCCGCCATCGACAAGAAGCTCTTTCGCGAAGACCTGTATTACCGCCTCAACGTTTTGCAAGTCGCCACCGCGCCGCTGCGTGAGCGCCACGGCGATCTGTCGATGCTGGCCAACCACTTTTCCCACTTCTACAGCCACGAAACCGGACGCCGACCGCGCAGTTTCAGTGAAGATGCGCTGATTGCCATGGGCAAACACGATTGGCCGGGCAACGTGCGCGAACTGGCCAACCGCGTGCGTCGAGGTCTTGTTTTGGCCGAAGGTCGGCAGATCGAAGCGCGCGACCTGGGATTGATCAGCCAGCACTCGATCGCCACACCGATGGGGACGCTGGAGGACTATAAAACCCGCGCCGAACGCCAGGCGCTGTGCGATGTGTTGAACCGGCACAGCGACAACCTCAGTGTCGCGGCCAAGGTGCTTGGCGTTTCGCGGCCGACTTTTTATCGCTTGTTGCACAAGCATCAGATCCGCTAGGGCGGGGGAAACGAACAAGGCCCGCTGCGACGTAATCGCAGCGGGCCTTGTTCGTGATCGAGCGGTCAGAAGTAGTACGGGAATTTCAGGCTGAAGGAAAAGTCCGGGGCATCATCGGTCAAGCCGATGGACAGGTTGGGAACGATGGTCAGGTTATCGGTGGCCGCAACGGTCATGCCGATGTTGAAGTAGCCGGCGTTGGCATCACTGGACACCACCGACTGCCAATCCCCGCCGTCTTGTTTGAGCTTGCTTTGACGTTGCACCAGATCAGATACCGAGAACGACATACTCATCTTTTCGTTCAAGGCGAAGGCTACACCGGCGCCGATCTGGAAGCTGTCGCCGATTCGCACTTTGCCAGGGGTCTTCTGGTTGACGGTCGAACTGATGTCGTCGAACGATTCCTCAAGGTTATGTGTGTAGGACAAGCTGCCGAACAACACCGCCGGGTCGAAGGTCTTGACCAGCGAGATGCCTGGCGTAATCGACCAGACGCCGTTGCCGGTCGGCAGGGTGTCCGGCACGAACAGGTTGGTGTTGGCGTCGGTCTGGCGCAACTTGATGCCGAAGGGGTCCTTGCCCGTTGGCGCCTTCACGCGCAAGGTGACCACTGCGTCCGGGGAGTTGACGGACTCGTCCATGAATTTATAGGCGATACCAAAGTTGACGTCGCCAATGGTTGGATCTCGCGTAACGTCCTGTTCGGTTGTTACGCCGGCAGCCCCCTGATTACCGCCACCGGACTGATAGGTCGATTCTCGGTACACCACTGGCACGTTCAGATCAAACTGCCAGCGATTGTTGAAGTTGTAGCGGCCGGTGACGTCCAGCGTCCAGGTATCGGCCTTGATACGGTCAAGGTTGATGTTGCCGAGAAAAATTGAATCCAGTGCGAGAAAACCATTCAGGATCAACTGACGGGTGTCATAACGCGAGTAGGTAACGCCGGTTTCGAGACTGAATTTACCGCCACCAAAAAAGCCACTGGCTTCGTCATACAGGTTGGATACGCTTTGCGCCGGTTGTGAATCGTCGGCCAGCGACTGCCCGTAGCCACTGCCCCCGGCAGCGCCTCCGGATGCAGTGGCAGAGCCAGTGCGGTTTGCAACGGCATTGCGTTTCATGTCCGCAGGCGATTTGACCAAGCGCTTGGGAGGAGGGGCTACGGGTTGTTCCTCTACCTGGCGGACTCGTTGTTCGAGCACCGCCAGGGCCTTTTGTTGTACTTCGTATCGTTGTTTTAGTTCCAGAAGTTCTTGCTTGAGTGTTGCGACGTCCGCGTCGGGTGCTGCTTGCAGCATGGCGGCGGGAAGAAGCGTACTCAAACAAACCGCTGTACGCAGTGATACTGATCGATACATGAATAAGCCGTCCCTTTAAACCCAATGATCGAGACTCAGCGTAGTTCAATATCCGATGTTGCGTAGGGCTCTGAGTTGACTCAGGTTACAGTCCAATGCACCGGCGCTCATGCCGTTATTGTTCAGAACTACGTTGAGTTGGGTCATGTTGTTGACCACGTTGGCACTGCCGAGCAAACGGGTGTTTTGCAGCAAACCACCCTGGGCGACCTGTTGCAGGGATGTACCCTGATTTCCGGAGGCCTGAATAGCCATTTGGATGCCACTGCCGGTGGCCGAAACGGCCACATTCCCGGCAGCATTACCGCCGGTGATGGTTTGTCCGGCCATCAACGCCTGTCCTTGAGCGGGTACCAGCGCGGGAGCTTTGGAAGCTTCCGAGACATTGATTGCGACGTTGTTGTAGGCCGTGTTGCTGTCGCCGGCGGCGCGCACGCTTTGCGTCACGCCCTGGCTGCTGTTGAGGGCGGCGCCACCGGTGATCGTACCGGTGCCCGCTGCCAGGGTGCTGCCGTTGCCGTGTTCCTTGATTGTCTGGACATAGAATTCGGGTTTTACGGTTGCCGCTTGAAGTTGCATTGAGGTCGATGCCCCGATCAGGTCACCACTGGCATTGCGCCAGGTACTGCTCATGACAATACCGAAGCTGATGATACGCCCCGGCATGACATAACGACCGCGTAGCTCGGCGAGCTCCTGGTCCTTGACTTCGATGGGTTTGAATCCTGCATTGGCGTAGCCTGACGCGCTCGCTGCCAGGCAGGCGGCGGCCAGCCAGTATGAGGTTTTCATCTGCTGCTCCCGGGACGTCCAGTCCCATTCTTTTATCGGCGATTAAAAGAAGTCGCTCTGTATGAATCCGAAGTCCATCAACTCGGCGTCTCGGACAGGGTTGAAACCATCGAGTTTGTTCTTGGCGGTCAGCGGTGTCGGAGGGCTTCGTAACGCATTGGTTTTGTCATATCCGGGACCGACGATGGCGAAGACAATGCCGTTCCAACCTTTGACAAAGTCATCGTGGACGTAGCGTTTGTGGCCTAAAACCGGGTCTGCGATGTACACCCAATCCTTGTCCGCACGCTGCAACACCACGAAATGCTTGTAGCCGCGAATCTCCATCAGTACCACTACCGGAATGGTCACCGCTTCGAGTTTCTCGGGCGGAATCCGGTAACCCCTGGCGCGCATGCCGATGGTTTCAACGTAGCGCTTCATGTCCAGCATGGAAAAACCTTGAGTGCGAACAAGGTCCGGGTCGGAATTGACCAGCATGCCTTTGATGATGTGCTCCTCATCGACGTCGAGCCAATAGGCCTGGCGTAACACCGTGGCCAGTGCGGCGGCGCCGCAACTGAAATCGGTTTTCTGTTCGACGATGTCGGAAAACTTGCGCTCACGAATGCTTTGCACGTTCTTGTAGACGAGTGTGCCGCCGGGAAGGGCAGCCACAGGCATCTGGGCAGCCTGGGTCAGGCCGGACAAGCAGAGCAGAGCGAAAAGGGCAGTCTTACGCATGATCGATACGCCTTTGCGGACTGAGGAAAAGCCCCGTTTCCGGGGCTTTCGTTTCGATCGCGATTACATGCAGGCTTTGCAACCTGCAGCGATGGACAGCGAGTTGCTTTGTTGGTTGCCCACACCCGCCGAGACGTTGGCTCCACCGTTGCCGGAGAAGTTGTTCATCGAGCCAGTCATGTTGGCAGTGTTGGTGACTGGGTTTTTCCAGCCATCTTTGGTCAGCACTTGTTGAGTGGTTACGCCAGCGAGGCCAAAAGTACCCACGGCTTCGAACTTGGCTTTTTGATCGTCATTGCCACCACCATGGCCACCTTTGTTGTCGTACCCACCGTGGTGGCCGTCATCGCCTTCGATGGTTGCAGTGCCTTTGGCTTTAAACACACCAGCGGCTGCAAAAGTGCCGGTAAGGGTGTCTTTTTTGTAGGTTTGCACACCTTTGTTTTCGACCACCAGGCCAGTGGAAGACTGGTTGGCCGCGGCGGCGGCCTGAGCGACACGACCGCCCGATACAGCGATAGCCAGGTTGTTTTTCTGTTGGTTGAAGTTGCCAGCCGTCACGTTGACGCCGATGTTGCCGGAGCCGTTGTTGCCTGCATTGTTAAGTGTGGCGTTGTTGACGGTCGACGAATTTTTTACGTAGTTGTTGTTGTTGACCTGAGTTGCACTCGAGGCAGCAACAGCAGTGCCGAAGATGAAGCTTTCGTCGGCGGTCGCCAGAGCGGCAGCGTTGTCTTGTTGGTTACCGTCGCCTGCTGCGGTGTTGGCACCCATGTTGCCGTTGGAACCGTTGAGCGAGTTGTCGGTGGTGGCGTTGTTTTTGGTGCCCTGGTTTTTCACCACGTTGCCGTCGCTGTTTTGTGTATCCAGTACAGCGGCGCCGGCACCGGCAGTGATTTGCAGGAGTTGCTCCAGGGTTGGGCCTTTTGGTGGAGGAGGCTGGTGACCATGACCGCCGTTGTTACCATGATCGTTACCGCCTGCCTGAGCTGCCATTGCCATTACTGCTGCAAGAGCGAAAACCAGTGGTTTAAGAGCCATTGTAGGTTTCATGGTGTTTCTCCGTGCTTATTAGTTGGTTAAGTGTTGGGACTTTTCTAATTGCACTGCTTTTTTTGTTTGGGTCAGTCTGCGACCCGGATGCTCAGGGTGTTAGCCATACGGTTCCCCACCCCGGCACTCTGGTTCACCTGGATGACCCCTCGGCTGCCGGTGAAGGCCTGATCACTTGTCGTGACCTGGCGACTGCCGGGTGAGGTACCAGTTGCTCCTGAGCTCGGTAACAACGCCACGTTCTGTTGGGAAAGGGCGCTATCGTCAACGCTCTGCGGGGCAGCACTGATGCTGACGCGCGTCACGTTGGCCATCTGGTTGTTGGCACCGGCGCCCTGGTTTACGCCCAGGATTCCGTTGCCATTACTGAAAGAGGTGCCGCCAATGGTGGCGCTGGCATTCATCGACCGGTCGGCCGGTGTGTCGATTCGCTGCCTGACGATGGTGCTGGCGCTGGCGTCGGTGCCAATCGCAATGGCTTTGGTATTGGCTTGCTGCATCTGATCACCGGCGGCCTGGTTGACATTGAAGTTGCCGCGGTATTGCACGCCAGAATCCTGGATGTTGGCGTTGTTTACCGAACCAGGGTCAGCCGCCATAGCGCTGGTGCAGCCGATCAAGGCAAGCAGGAGCAGGGAGCGATTCATCTCATTGGCCTCCAGCCATGCGGGTCAACGGAGCCAGTCCAGTGCTCATCGCACGGTTGACTGTGTTGGAGATCGAGCCGCCGGCACCGCCGCCATGGCCGGCACTCATGCCTGGCATACCGCTGGGGTTGGTCAGGGTGTTCATGCCGGGCAGATTCGAATTGGGTGTGGTGATGTTGCCGCGAATCGACGAGCCGCTGGCGACGCTGGCAAAGTCACCGTCGCTCAGTTCGGTATTGCTCAGAGTCTGGTTGATTCGCGCCGATGGGTTGGCGTTAACGGTGGTCGGGTAGGGGTCTTTGCCACCATTGCGCCCGATAGGAATCGGCTGGACATCGCGGTTGAGGACGATCACGCCATTGCCTTCGGCCTGAACGTTGAAACTGAGGATGGTGCTGGCGGCTGATCCGATCAGCAGAAGGCAGGTCAAGCCTTTTTTGAAATTCCCCACGGCTGCAATTCCTTCTTCAGTGGGCTGGCCCTAGTCAGCGTTGTGAAGGAGATAGCGAATGCTGTGCCGCTTTATGATTGTTCAGGAATTTCAATGGGTTACTTGAAATGGATACGGCGCAGATACAGGAACTGTTTCAGCGTTGAAACAGGCTGGTAGGCGAGTATCCGACCAAAGTCGATACAAAGCTCTGGAAGAAGGGTTTGCGGCAATGTGTTTCAGCAACTTAACAACTGGCATGACAAAGCGATGAATGCCACTGAGACGGGCGCTTTGCACTCAGGCGAGTGTTTCAGAAACGGACACTTTTGCCCGCGAGACGGGGGCAATGGGGTCGGCGCCCCTAGGAATCGGCTGATTCAGCCAGTAATCGCTCGACCGCAGCAAAGGCTTGCGCCTGGCGGTCGGTCCAATGGCCCTGAATGATCTGAAACGGTTGTCGATGCTGCTTAAGCCAGTCGTGGGTGGCCTGGTAAAACCCTAAACGCTCGCCAAGATCCGGCTGGCAGCGTTGACCGTCATCGGTCCAGTCGATCTGCTCCGGGCACAACAGCAGGTGCAAGTCGTAATGCCGGGCCAGCAACTGCGGCTCCAGCCAGGCCGGGCAATCACCGAACAAGGTCTGGCTCCACAGGATGTTGCTCAACAGGTGGGTGTCGAGAATCAGCAGTGCCGGCTGTTGCGCCCGCGCCTGATCCTCCCATTGCAGTTGGCCACGGGCGATCTCTGGGATATCGGCCAGACAAGTATCCCGTGGGTGCTGCTCGATAAAAAATCGTACGTATTCGTCGACGCGCAAGCCACCGAAATGCTGCTGAAGGCCCGCCGCCAGCCAGCTCTTGCCGGTGGACTCGGGGCCGGTCAGAACCACGACTTTCATGTGCGCAACGCCGGATCAACCCGCCATTCACGCCAGCCTTGTACAGCCAGCAGGGTGAACAGGCCGTACAACGCAGCGGTGAGGTAAAGCCCTTTGTAGATAAACAATCCGACAAAGATCACATCAAGCACGAACCACAGTGCCCAGCATTGCAGACGTTTTTGCGCCATCCACAACTGTGCCACCAGGCTGAAACCCGTGAGTGCTGCGTCCAGCCACGGTTGCGCAGCGTCGGTCCAGTGAGCCATGGCCGCACCGAGCAACACACTGCCAACCGCGCCAGCACACAGGCCAAGCCAAATCGAGCGGGTGTCGAGGCGGGTCACTTCGCGCCCGTCATGCATCGTCCCGGCACGCGTCCATTGCCACCAGCCGTAGATCTGCAGGGCGGCGTAGATCACTTGCAGCAACATGTCCGAATACAGCTTCACTTCAAAGAAGATCCAGCTATAGAGCAACACCATGACCAGCCCGATGGGCCAGCACCACGGGTTCTGTTTGACCGTCAGCCAGACGGCGATCACGCCGAGGGCGGCAGCAAACAGTTCGAGCCCGGACATGTAGGTTCCTATGGGGGAGTTGACGGGAGGCGGATTGTACCCAAAAACACGACCGAGGCATTAAGCGCCGCGCCGCCTGACCTGAGGGAGCGAACTCACTCCCTCAGGGGAATGGGGTCAGACGCGGAACTGGCGCAGCAGGCTGTTCAGTTGTTCGCTCAATTGGCCCAGCCGCGCGCTCGCCGCACTCGACTGCTCTGCCGCCATCGCCGTGCTGTGAGACAACCCGGCTGCTTGCGTGACGTTCTGGTTGATGTCCTCAACCACATGCGCCTGTTGCAGCGTCGCGCTGGCAATCGACGCGTTCAGGCCATTGAGATTGCGCAATGCCTGGCCAATGGCGTTCAGGCTGGCACCGGCCAGCCCGGCCTGTTCGATGGTCAGTTGCGAAGCCTTGCTACTGTCGCCGATCACCTTGACCGCCGCTTCGGAGTGATTTTGCAGTCGCTCGATCATCGACTGAATCTCCGCCGTCGACTTCTGGGTACGCTGCGCCAGCAAGCGCACTTCATCCGCCACCACAGCGAATCCCCGCCCCTGTTCGCCTGCGCGCGCCGCTTCGATGGCCGCGTTGAGCGCGAGCAAATTGGTTTGCTCGGCAATCGAACGAATCACTTCCAGCACGCTGCCGATCTGGGTGCTTTCGTCAGCCAAGGTACGAATCACTTCAACGGCTTGATCAATGGTGCCGGACAACTTGTCGATCTGTTGCAGGCTACCGTCGATATTGATCTGACCCTGCTGTGCCTGCGCTTCGGCGTCGCGCATTTCGGCGGCGGCATGCTCCGCGTTCTTAGCCACATCCTGCACACCGTAAGTCACCTCGTTGATCGCGGTGGCGACCAGTTCCATCTGTTGCGATTGTTGCTGGCTGCGTTCCTGGGCCTGCGAGGCATCGTTGCCCAGTTCGCTGGACGACTGGCCGAGGGCGCTGGCCGACACCTGCAAGTCGCCGATGACCCGGCGCAATTTGGCAGTGAACGCGTTGAAGTGACGAGCCAGTTCCGTGACCTCATCCTTGCCGTGGGTATCAAGGCTGCGGGTCAGGTCGCTTTCGCCGCTGGCGATGTTGGCCATGGCGCTTACGGTTTCCTGCAATGGCCGCACGATACTGCGGGCAATCAGAATCACCAGCAGGGCCATGATCAGCGAAATCGCCAGGCCGACGACCGACGCCTTGATGACTTGCCCCTGGAACTCGGCCTGCACATCGTCGACATACACGCCAGAGCCAATCACCCAGCCCCAAGGCTCAAACAACTTGATGTAGGACGTTTTGGCAACAGGTTCGGTAGCGCCGGGTTTTGGCCAACGGTAATCGACCATGCCGGCGCCCTTGGCTTTGGCGATGGCGACCATCTCGTTGAACACCGCAAAGCCGTCCGGATCGCGGATCGCCGAGAGGTTCTGGCCTTCAAGTTTTGGGTTGGTAGGGTGCATGACCATCACGGGCGTGAGGTCGTTGATCCAGAAATAGTCGCTCTGGTCGTAGCGCAGGCCACGGATGGCGGTAATTGCCTGTTTTTGCGCGGCTTCTCTCGTCAGAGTGCCGGCAGTTTCCAAGTCATGGTAATAGGTCAGCAATCCGCTGGCGGTCTGTACCACATGCTGGGTTTTCTGGGCTTTGGCGTGATACAGGTCATCGTGAATCTGCTTGAGCATCAACACGCCCAAGGTCAGCAACATGACCACGGCCACAATCAAGATGAGCCACAAGCGTCGGCTGATCGACACACTGCGCAAGCTGTTCATAACGCTGTCACTCCCGGTTCTTTTTCTTGTAATAAACGACCGCCAGCATCCAACCACGATTTCGTGAGCGGGCATACGCGACCCAAGTCGTATAACGCGGCAGCGCTAATAAGGCTTGTCTGTTAGGATTTCGGCCCCGCGCGTGAAAACCTGAATCCAAATAAATATTTCACGGAATTTTGACCCTTTCGTGTGGATCCTGAGCGCGCGGAATCGGTACAGCAATATCCGGCTACGCTGATCGCAGTGAACGTCAGAAAATACTATCGGAGCATGCCCGTGCGCATCGCTTTTTGGGGGATTGATGGATCTTTGGACTGCCTTGCAGGCACTGATACTAGGAGTTGTAGAAGGGCTGACGGAGTTTTTGCCCATTTCCAGTACCGGACACCAGATCATCGTTGCAGACCTGCTCAATTTTGGCGGCGAGCGGGCCATGGCGTTCAACATCATTATTCAGCTTGGCGCTATCCTCGCAGTGGTCTGGGAATTTCGTCGCAAGATCCTCGACGTGGTGGTCGGTTTGCCGACTCAGCCCCGCGCGCGGCGCTTCACTGCCAACCTGCTGATCGCTTTCATGCCCGCCGTTGTGCTGGGCGTGATCTTTGCCGATCTGATCCACCAGTATCTGTTCAACCCGATCACCGTGGCTACGGCGCTGGTGGTGGGGGGTGTCATCATGTTGTGGGCTGAACAGCGACAGCATGAGGTGCACGCGGAAACAGTCGATGAGATTCGCTGGACCGACGCACTGAAAATCGGTTTTGCGCAATGCCTGGCAATGATCCCCGGGACATCGCGCTCCGGCTCGACGATCATCGGCGGCCTGCTGTTCGGCCTGTCACGCAAAACCGCCACCGAGTTCTCGTTCTTCCTCGCCATGCCAACCATGGTCGGTGCTGCGGTTTACTCGGGTTTCAAGTATCGCCATCTGTTCGTGCCCGCAGACTTCCCGGTGTTCGCCATCGGTTTCATCACTGCGTTTATCTTCGCGATGATTGCGGTACGCGGTTTGCTCAAGTTCATTGCCAGCCACAGTTATGCAGCGTTTGCCTGGTATCGAATCGTTTTTGGTCTGGTGATTCTGGCAACGTGGCAGTTCGGCTGGGTGGACTGGTCG
The DNA here is from genome assembly GCF_044743445.1 of Pseudomonas sp. NPDC087615. Lineage (NCBI taxonomy): Bacteria > Pseudomonadati > Pseudomonadota > Gammaproteobacteria > Pseudomonadales > Pseudomonadaceae > Pseudomonas > Pseudomonas sp. NPDC087615. The sequence goes on from NZ_JBIUWM010000055.1 coordinate 32,977, forward strand.
GCGGCCAAGCCGTGAGTGAATCCCGCGCACGCCGCCCCGAAGGTCGACCTTCGGGCGGCAGTATTCAGAACCTGAAACTGAAACTGGTTGTTCTGGCGATCGTCTGCGCGTTGCCGTTATTCGGCTCGCTGTCGATGGGGTGGCGCGGGATATCGCTGGTGCCGTTGGCGGCTTATGGCGTCGTCAGCGTGCTGGCGTTCTTCATGTATTGGGCTGACAAGCGCAAGGCCCGCGCCGATGCGTGGCGCACCCCGGAGAACATTCTTCATGCGGTTGAACTGGCCGGTGGCTGGCCCGGTGCGTTGATCGCCCAGCAGGTTTTCAGGCACAAGACACGCAAGGTCTCGTATCAGATTTTGTTCTGGGTGATCGTCTTGCTGCACCAGGTGTTCTGGATCGACCAGATCTTCCTCGGCTCCAACCTCTTGGCACTGCTCTAAACAACCCGTTGAAGGTGTGTGGGGCGGGCTTGCTCGCCCCCGCAGTTTCGAAGGGGTTTTTTCAGCCGGATTCGGTTACAACCGCAGGCCGACTTGAGTTTTCTTCGGCAGCTTGCTCACCACCAATTGATGCGATCGTTTCAGCAAATCCCGCAACTCCTCAGCGGCCAAAGGGTAGGGCGGGTGCATGATGATCCACTGCGCCCGTGCCAGATAGGGCGCCGGATGAATCCCCGGTCGGTCGCAATGGCCAAGAAACAGATCCTTGTCCACCTTGAACGCCAGCGAATCACCACGAAGCCCTTGCAAGGCAAACATCTTGTTGCCAGCAATCGAAAACACCCGAACGCCACCCCACTTGTAGTCTTCGCGCGCGCCCGGCAATGCCAGACAGAACGCGGCCGCGTCGGCTTCGTTCATCTTTCCTTGTTTCATAACAACCGCTCCCCACAGGCACTGAACGATTCGACCAAGTGATCGATCCACGCGCGCACGGCCGGCATCACGCCGCGCCGATGCGGATACACCGCTTGCAGCCAGCCGCCGGTCAGCGACCATTCAGGCAGCAACTGCACCAGTGTGCCGTTTTGCAACTCGTTTTCGCAGTACATCATTGGCAGCAAGGTGAAGCCTTGGCCTGCCAGGACACAGGTCTTGCGCACGATAAAGTCATCAATGCCCAGGCGCGCTTCCATGTTCAACTCGAAACTTTCGCCATCCTGATCGAACAGTCGCACATGCACCAAGCGATCAGCCTCAAGCGCGCCCAGCACCGGCAGGTTTCTCAAGTCTTGCGGGTGGTTGATTGTTTGCCCCTGGATAAACGCCGGGCTGGCCACCACCACCATTTGCGCCTGACGCAAGCGTCGGGTCACCAACAGCGGGTCTTCATCACCCGGTTCACGCACACGCAGGGCAACGTCGAAGCCCTCGGCGACCAAGTCCACACGACGGTTGAGCAGGACTATTTCCAGCTGTACCTGAGGGAATTTGCCAAGGAACTCACTGATGACCAACGGCAGCATTTCCCGCGCCAGACCGGTCGGGCAGGACACCCGCAAACGGCCACGCGGCTCGCTGGACATACTGGCCACCGCTTCGTCAGCCATTTCCGCTTCCAGCAGCATTGCCTGGCAGTGGCGCAGATATCGTTCGCCAACGGCCGTCAGATTCAGTTGGCGGGTGGTGCGTTGCAGCAAGCGCGCACCGAGACGCTCTTCCAGTTCAGCAATGCGCCGCGACAGTCGCGATTTGGGAATGCCCAGCAAGCGCCCGGCGGCCGCGAAGCCGCCAGCCTCGACGACTTTGGCGAAGTAGTAGAGATCGTTGAGGTCTTGCATGCTTGAGATCCGACTGTTCTATCAGTGGGACGAACTATCGCATTGTTGGCGGCTAATCAGCTATTGGTTTGTTGCGTAGGATTGTCTCCATTCCGTCGCCACCGGCGATTCATTCCAGGAGATTCCACATGAAACTGCTGCATATCGATTCGAGCATTCTGGGCGACAACTCGGCTTCCCGTCAGTTGAGCAGCCAAGTCGTCAAAGCCTGGCAAGCTGCAGAGCCAAGCGCCGTAGTGACCTACCGCGACTTGGCCGCTGACGCCATCAGCCACTTCTCGTCGACCACGCTGGTTGCCGCCGGTACGACCGCTGAACTGCGCGACGCCGCACAACAGCATGAAGCCGATCTGAGCGCTTCGACGCTGGCCGAGTTCATCGCCGCCGATGCTATCGTGATCGCCGCGCCGATGTACAACTTCACCGTGCCAACCCAACTTAAGGCCTGGATCGACCGCGTTGCGGTTGCCGGCCAGACCTTCCGTTACACCGAAGCCGGCCCAGAAGGCCTGTGCGGTGGCAAGAAAGTGGTCATCGTCTCCACATCTGGCGGTATCCATGCCGGGCAAGCGAGCGGCATCGCCCACGAGGAATATCTGAAGCTGGTGTTGGGTTTCCTTGGTATCACAGACATTGAGATCGTCCGTGCCGAAGGCCTGGCGTATGGCGAGGAAGTGCGCAACAACGCCATGACTGCTGCTCAAGTGAAGATCAGCGAGCAACTTTTCGCCGCCGCGTAAGGCTTGCGTAAAGAACTGCTCAAGTTCAGGCAATCCCCCAAAAACTCTGTATTCTGGTTCTGCAAGGGCCGAATACGGAGTTTTTTGTTTCTGGCTGTTACATGATCTGGCCCAGGTTATGCAGTCAAACAATCAGCGTCTGGATGCATTGTCGTCACAGTTCGTCGAGTTCCCGGCGTTCCGGCTTCACAAAGCAACGGATCTTTCGATTGAGTAACAACAGGGTGGGGCATCCCATGACGCGTCTGAGTGCAACGTTACTGATTTGCCTGCTGAGCAGCCTGAATTCAGTGCAAGCTGCGCCTGGGATTCACCCGGTCTGGAGCGTTGGCTACCACGAGATGACATTCCTCGATCCACTGGATCTGCAACCCATGCGCGCCATCGCGTTCTATCCCTCCAGCGACCGCAAGCACATGAGCCTGCTTGAGGGTTACTCGATTGAGGCCGGCGAAGACACCAAGGTGGCCATGGGCCGTTTTCCGATGCTGATGCTGTCCCACGGCAACACCGGCACACCCTTGGCGCTGCACGATCTTGCCACCTCGCTGGCCCGTAAAGGGTTTGTGGTCGTCGCGGTGATCCACCCCGGTGACAATTCCAAGGATCACAGCCGACTGGGCACCCTGAGCAATCTCTATGGGCGGCCTATCCAGATTTCCGAAGCGATCACCGCTACCCTTGGCGACCGCATGCTGGCGCCGTTCGTCAATGCGGATCAGGTCGGAGTCATTGGATATTCGGCGGGTGGTGAGACGGCGTTGATTCTCTCTGGCGCACAACCGGATCTGGATCGCCTGCGCCGCTATTGCCAGGAGCGGCCGGATGACCGGGACGCCTGCAATACCAAGGGCGAACTCATTGTTGATCGTGATGACTTGCAACCGGTGGCCGACCCGCGTGTTCACGCCTTATTGTTAATGGCGCCGTTGAGTCTGAAATTCGGCCGTCAAACGTTGGCCGATGTGCATGTGCCCGTGCTGCTGTACAGCGGCGATGGCGACAAACTCGTCGCATTCGATAAAAACGCGGCGGCGCTGGCGCGCAAACTGCCGACTGCACCGGACTTCAAGTTACTGGCCGGAGCAGGGCACTTCGTGTTCATGGCGCCGTGTAGCGAAGAGCAGATTCTCGCCATGCCGGCGCTGTGTACCGATGCTGATGGCGTGGATCGTGAAGACATCCACCGCAACCTGATTTCCGAGGCCGGACGATTCTTCGCCCATGCCTTGGGCAAACCGAGCCGAGCGGGGATGCAGACTGCGGATCAATAACGATTTTCAACTCATCGCTATCGATGCGCTTCAGGCTTGAGAATCTGCCCGCCGCTTGAGCAGCAGAGTCAGCCCCAGCCCGGTCACTGACAACAGCGCCGCACTGAAGAAAATCCACGAATACCCCAGATTTAAAGCCACCGCCCCCATCAACGGCCCGGCAATCGCCAGCGCCAGATCAAAGAACACCGCATAAGCACTCAACCCGGCACCACGGCTGGAGTTGGGCACCTGTTTGATCGCCTCGACGCCTAATGCCGGATACACCAGCGACAGGCCGAACCCAGCCATGCCGGCCCCCATCAACGCATACGCCGTGGAGGGCGCCAGCCAAAGCATTACCAAGCCAACGGTTTCAATGATCATGCAGGCAATGGCCGAATTGAAACCGCCGAAGCGACTGATGGCAGAAATGAACAGCAGGCGCGACAGGATGAAACACACGCCGAACACGGTCAGGCAATACGCGGCGCCGCTCCAGCCACGATTAAGGTAATAAAGGGTGATAAAGGTGGTCAGCGTGCCGTATCCAATCGACGCCAGACTCAGGCTGGCGCCAAACGGTGCAATGCGCCCGAACACCGCCCAGAAAGGCAGCCGTTCGCCGCGCACCACCGGCACTGAGGGTTTATTGCGGATCAATAGCAGTGCACCGATGGCAAGCACCGACAGTGCGATGCCGAGACTGGCAAAACCGTAATCGGCGACCATCACCACACCCAGCGGCGCGCCGATGGCAATCGCGCCGTAAGAGGCGATGCCGTTCCAGCCGATTGATCGGGCTGTATGTTCGGCCCCTACCTGGCCCATGCACCAACTGATGGTGCCCACCCCGATCAAACCTTGGGCGACGCCCAGCAACAAACGCCCGGCAATCAGAATCAGCAGGCTCGGCAGCGCAAAGCTTTGCAGCAGCGTCGACGCCAGCGTCAGCACACCACTGAACACAATCCCCAGCAGCCCATAAACAATCGCCCGTTTGGTGCCGATGGTGTCCGACACGCGTCCGGCCATCGGCCGACTGAGCAGCGTGGCCAGGTACTGCGAGCCGATCACCAGCCCTGCAATGATGGCGCTGAAACCCAATTGCTCGTGAACATAACCGGGCAACACCGCAATCGGCAGACCGATACAGAGAAAGGCAATAAAGGTATAGAAAACGATGGAAACGATCTGCCGGGTGATCGCGATAGCGCTTTGCGGAGGCTGTTGCTGCGCAGACATGAGGACTCGTTCGGGGGCGGCGGTGGGAGAACTCGCATCATGGCGTGGGCGCGGGACAAAAGGAAGCAGGCTAACTATTTTTCCTGAGGGCTGATGTCGCTGCAGCGCGCTACAGGTTGAATGCGCTCCCACTCTGTGGGCTTTCAAAAAAATGATTCTTCATGGTCAGTAAAATCAATAAGTTGTGCATCTTTTTTGACATAGCTGCTTCAGGGGTTTTTCTTTTTTGGTGATAAAAACCTTTGAAATCTTCGAAATAAATGAACCAGCTTCGGCTGTTTTTTTATCAGGAATAATTCACCACCTATTTGCAGGGGCGGTGGTGCTCCCATGATGCTGAACCTGCGTAGTTACCTTTAAATAAAGTTCGGGTGATCGATCAAAGCGCTGGAGAACGCGGGGTTCGAATGCGGGCGGCGCAGATGAATCAGGTCCATAACCGAACTCAATTGTCGTGTTCAGTGAGGCGAGAGGAAACGAAAGCTGTAGGCCCTGAGAAACGTCAGCAGGCGATTACAGGGATCGCGGAGGAGAGTCAGACCATAGCGAGGGGACCCAACATCAAGTTAAGAGGATACGAGTCGTATTTTGCATGCTGTTCATCGGCGTTAAGATCAGGCGCTTTGCGGGCAGCTTTGCCGACTGATGAGATTGATTATTCGACTCGATCTTTGAAGATGGTCGGAGGGAAGAATGAACCTGATTGCCTGTTCGAGACTAAAAACACCGTTTATATGTTGATGAGACCCGGCCGAAGGGCGCGGACCGACCTAAACGACACGCTGAGCCTGTACTGAATATTCACTGGTGCGTAATGTGGCAGTCATCGACGTTTCAACGTTTTAGATTTCGTTCGCCTCGGTCATCCTTGTATTTTTCCGGTGCACACCTAGACATGGCGCTGGCAACGTATCAGCGATCGTTTCCTCAAAGGGGAAACTGGAATAAATTGAGGTCCTGCATGCTGTTTTTGATCAAAAAACGTACAATAAAACGCATTTAAGACTCGTACAGCATTAACTAATCACATCCATGATTAAGACTTAAATATCAATTACATAGCTATCTAATCGGCGGCGCCTATATCTAGATGGCTAGGCCCCTGGATATTAAAGTTTGCCCTGTAACCATTTTTCCAGAGGTTCTCAGGCATGAATCCTGTCTTGATTGTGATTGATAAGGCTCTCTCCGCTGATCCGTTGACACTGTCGTTGTGTTGTATCTTGCTGCTGAGTGCAGGCTTGCTGGTTTTTGCATTGAGGTCGAAATGAGCGAATCTGAGAAGGCGCGTCCTGTCCTGTCGGAATGGGCGAAGTTACCTGCTGACTGGATCCGCAAAGGCGGATTGACGAAATTTGTAGATGAGTCTTATTCGGTGCATTCCTTCTGGTTGAAGGAAGACAAATCAGCAAGAAACGAATGCATCTCCGCGCTTAGGCTGTACCTGGCGCTTTGCTGTCGGACAGACTTCACGACTGGCAAAGCGACCGTTACATACGTGGAGCTAATTAGGATTACTGGCCTGTCTCGACCAACGATTGCCAAGTCGTTAACGCGACTTGAAACAGAGGGGTTGATTCAGCGGCAAGCACAGGCCCTCAGGAAGGGGTCATCTATTCTGATCTGTGGATGGGTCGAAGCTAAAAGCTGGGCGAAGTTACCAAAGCGCTGGCTTTATGACGGCTCGCTGGGCACGAAAATTTTGATGTTGGCTGAGTTCAATTTCAGTAGAGCATCGTTCTCGGCGCTGAAGGTGTACATCGCCTTGCTCGCATATCGAGATTCGAATCGAGGTGGCATTGCTACATTATCTTATGATCGACTTTCACTGATCACAGGCGTCAAAAGGCACCACATCGCTGATGCAATCACTCGGCTGTACGATCTAAGAATGATCTCGTTCAGGCAGGGGGATTTTTCGGAGGCATCTGACTTTTCTAGGACAAACCGTTATTTGGTCCGTGGATTGGGTATCCACTGGACGAATTTTGATGAAGGCGAGATACCGCCAAATACACGTCATAAAAAACGCCCGAATGTGGCTGATGTTGCAGCGGCAAATAGTTTTATAGCTATGCAAAAGTCGCCCAGCTGATAGCGGCGCTCCGGGATCGACCTTGTATAAAATTGATTTCATGGACGACAGGCAAAGGGTGGAAGAGTCATCGCTTTTTTTGTTTGTACTAGGACCAGGCACTGTTTTTTTGCACGCGTGACCGCGTTGTAAAGCAGTCGCCGTTGCTGTTCGTCGTCCCCACGAATTGCCGCTGGCCAAAGCACTATCACCAAGTCGAACTCTCGATTTTTTGCGCCATGAACCGTAAGCGCTCGAATCCCCGGTCCGTCGCGTGAACTTAGGCGCCGTTGATTAGAAAATAACTGCCTGATGGTGTCTTCCATCTCTTCGCGCAGAAATAAAACCTTCCCCTTCGTCCTACGCTGCTTTTCAAGCCAGCGAACGAAATCCTGAGCAATAGATGGAGGTTTTCCGATCATTAGGGCCAAGGCTTCGGTAAGCGTGGCTTGTTCTGGCAAAGCCAGCCCCTCCATAAAAGCTTTGGCAAGACTAGTCTCTGATTCCTCCAGAATTATGGTGTATGGACCGTTTCCTTTACCTGTCGTTTTACTGGTGACCCAAGTGAGGACGTCATGGGCGAACTTCCCCATTGTTGGCGTAATAATCGCTACCCGATTGCCCCATTTATTCCAGGCAATGCCATTTGAAACGTAAGAAGCTGCGAGAGCTGCATTGGGGGTCAGGGCAGTTTTGAAAAGCCCGATGGATTCTGGAGCCTGCGCTTGCCGTATGGCACCAGCGGCGGCAAGAAGATTTCGATCTGACGTACGCCACGGATGCTGTAGCAGTGCGTCGTTTCCAACAGCCGTTAGCCATTCGCACGCTTGGTTGGGACGTAGTTCCTCAATGAGACATTGAAACTCATCTGAGGCAATTAGCAGGTCCATGTGGAGCGTCATTGACTGCACAATTCTCAGCCGATTTGGAGTGAGATCCTGCGCCTCGTCTACGACTATTACGGGATACGTGGCGGCGACCCAGCGAACAACGACCTCTTGAGAGAGAAGCTCCGCTGTGGACTTGCCCCTACCAAACCGGACACCAACTCCCCGTTAAATTGATGCTGCCGCTAAGCGCCTGAACTCCCTCGGAGAGCGATAGTTCAAGG
>NZ_JBIUWM010000056.1:0-36759 GCF_044743445.1 Pseudomonas sp. NPDC087615
TTTCACCTCCAAGTCGTTCGGCTCACCACCACAGTGAGCTGAACAGCGCCAGTCACGGCGCTACGCGCCATGCCTGGCGCACCACAAAAAAGCCCACTGACCGTCGCCGGCTCAGTGGGCTTTGTGTGTCAGGGTTCTAGTTACAGAGCCATGTCACGTGCAGCGTTTTCCTTCGGTGCAGCAGCCTTGTCAGCGGCAGCCTCTGCAGCCGGAGCCACAGCCTGACCGATCACTGGAGGCGTCGGCAGTTCGAGGATCTTGGCGGTGTAAGCCCACTCTGCAGCCACTTTGGCTGGATCGCTGTTCAGCTGAGTGCCGTAGCTTGGAACGATCTGGTGCAGCTTGGTTTGCCATTCTGGCGTGGCGACTTTGTCTTTGAAGACTTTCTGCAGCACGCTCAGCATGATCGGTGCAGCGGTCGACGCGCCTGGCGATGCGCCCAGCAGGCCGGCGATGGAGCCGTCTTGTGCAGCAACGATTTCGGTGCCCAGTTTCAGCACGCCGCCAGCGGCTTCATCACGCTTGATGATTTGCACGCGTTGGCCGGCTTGCCACAGGCGCCAGTCTTCGGCTTTGGCGTTCGGGAAGTATTCCTTCAGCGAGTTCATGCGGTCTTCATCCGACAGCATCAGTTGGCCAGCAAGGTACTCGACCAGCGGGTATTCCTTGATGCCGACCTTAGTCATCGGCCAGATGTTGTGGGTCGTGGTGCTGGTCAGCAGGTCCAGGTACGAACCTTCTTTCAGGAACTTGGTGCTGAAGGTGGCGAACGGGCCAAACAGCAGGACGCGTTTGCCGTCCAGGACACGGGTGTCCAGGTGCGGCACGGACATTGGCGGAGAGCCAACCGACGCTTTACCGTAGGCCTTGGCCAAGTGTTGTTCGGCGATGGTCGGGTTTTCAGTCACGAGGAACGAACCACCCACCGGGAAGCCGCCATACTCCTTGGCTTCTGGAATGCCCGACTTCTGCAGCAGGTGCAGTGCACCACCGCCGGCGCCGATGAACACGAACTTCGCGTCGGTTTCGGTTTTGGTGCCGTCTTTCAGGTTTTTGTAGCTGACACGCCAGGTGCCGTCGGCGTTTTTGGTGATGTCCTGTACTTCGCTCGACAGTTTCAAGTCGAAGTTAGGCTTGGTCTGCAGGTAACCGGCGAACTGACGGGAGATCTGGAACGCTTCGTTGATCTCGACCGCTTTGGGAATCACTACTTTGCCGGTTTCATCTTCCGGGGTGTAGTTCAGCTCAGCCAGAGCCGAGTGACCGGTACCTGCGTTGTTCCAGCCGTTGGAGCTTTCCAGGGCGACGCCGTCAAGACGCTCGACCATTTCCATCGACCAGCTTGGTTCCAACTCGTTGATCCAAACACCCAGAGTGGTGCTCATGATGCCGCCGCCGATCAACAGCACATCTACTTTCTTTGCCTCTTCCGCCTGAGCGGACGACAGCCCCATCGACAAAGCCAGCCCTAGCAAGGCTGTGTTCACTTTCTTAAACATCTGTTGCACCTATGATAAAACGCCTTCCGCCCGCCGCTGTTATCAGCATGCGATCCGCTTTGATGACGCTCAGGCTGGCGTCGCAGATTCCGGCACACTTCAATTTTGACGGGTGGGCACACAAGGCCGACATGCTGCATCGACCTCAGTTAATGTCCCTTCTGAACTGACTTTTTATCATTATTGGCTTCAGCTACTTGAGCGACAGGGATTCCGTCAGCCCGCCCAAAGGCAAGCAAACTGAATAAGGTCAAACCAAGTTGGCGCGCAGAATATCACGTCAGGGCAAACCCGGGCGTCTGTTCCTGACTTGATAGTCTTTTGCGCTCAGGGACTTATCGGCCGTCAAATGCTGAACATGACACCGGTGAGGACCAGTGATTGTGGATGGGGCGCGGGCGTTCAGGTGTTGATGTTGGGAATACGCCCGTGTTGACACAGCAAAACCCTGTGGGAGCGGGCTTGCCCGCGAGGGCGTCAGTCCAGCCACCTCACGGGCAAGGGCTCCACCCCACTGTCATAACCGAAACCGATCCACCGACTGCGCCAACTGCCCCGCCAGCGTCGACAGTTCATCCGTGGTGTCGGCGGTTTGCCCGATCACCCGGCTATTGCCCTCGGACATCCCCGCAATCATTTCCACTTGATGGGCAATCTCATTGCTGGCCTGGCTTTGCTCACCAATGGTGCGGGTTATGTCGTTGACCAGTTGCGTGGTGCTCAACGTCGCATCAAGGATCTCGCGGATCGCGCGCTCGACATCGGCCGTCACCGCCATCCCCTTGTCGACCTGAGCCACACCTGCCTCCATGCTGCTGACCGCCTCACGGGTGCTGTGCTGGATGCGCGCAACCATTGTGGCGATTTCCTGGGTGGAGGCGCTGGTCCGGGCAGCAAGGTTGCGCACTTCGTCAGCCACCACTGCAAAGCCCCTGCCCTGTTCGCCTGCCCGAGCGGCTTCGATTGCAGCGTTGAGCGCCAACAGATTGGTCTGGTCGGCAATACTCTTGATCACTTGGATGATATTGAAGATGCCCTCGGAGTCCTGATCCAGGGTGCGGATGACCTGCGCCGACTGCTGCGCGGAGCGGGCGATGTCGTCCATGTCACTGACCACTTGATGAATCACACCGCCCCCCTCCTTGGCCAGGGCTTCGGCCTGATTGGCCATGCCCAGTGCGCGTTGGGCATGACGAGTGATTTCCTCGATGCTTGCGGTCATCTGGCTGGCCGCTGCGGCCATGGTCCCGGCGGCGACACTTTGTTGCTGGCTGCTGTCGGCGACCTGATGACAGCCGTGGCTCAGCTTCTCGCTCATGCCGCTGACGCCGTGGGCGTTGCGCCGCACCACATCAATCATGTCGCGTAAATCCCGTTGCATGGTCGCCAGCGTTCGGATCAAGGCACTGGCCTCGTCCTTGCCGGTTGGTTCGGCAATCGGCTCGCTGAGGTTGCCATGGGCAATACTTTCGGCGATGCGGCTGGCGGATTTCAGTGGTGCCATGATGCTCAACATCACCCAGCGCCCTTGCACCAGCAGCAACAACAGACTGGCGATCAGCACCGCTGCGAGCGCGAGATTGGCGTTGCGGATCGCCGCCTCGGTGCCCTCGGCGGTCTGCCGGGTATTGGTTTCGATCAGCTCGCTTAAATCCGCCATTTGCGTTTCGAGCTGACTGAACGCCGTGTTGAACGTACCGAGTTCCTGCTGCGCCGCATCCGGGCTGTCGAGCGCCAACCCGACAATCCGCTCACCCGCGTTGATGTACGTATCGAGACTCGGTTTGACCTGCTCCAATGCGGTACGCAGGGTCGGGTTGATCGGCAATTTGAGGTTCTCATCGAGCACCTCACGAAAATGCCCGGCATGCTCATTGATCGATTCGCGCACCTCGGCCGCCGTGCCGGTGCTTTTGCCAAGCCCCACCAGCATTGCCGAATAGACATCCGCGCGCAGGGCGTCGTGCATCATGTCGGCCTCCATGTGGTTACGCAGCGCACTCATGCTGACGGCATTGTCGCTGACCGCCGACGCCATTCGCAGATTGCCGACGTAACTGACCAGGCTCACGATCAAGGCTGTCAGCAGGCTGGTCGCAATCAGCAACACCAAACGCAGTTTGATCGACACTTTCCAGTCCTCCCTGGGCACGCGTAATTGCGCTCGTCAGGGTTTGAGTTAAGCCTATTTGCGCGCGAATGCAGCCAACACATTGCCAACTGACGAGGCCGATGAAAAACACTGGCAAACGCTCAGGATTGTTCACCGCACGGAACTCCCTCCCACTGCGCCCCTCTCACACTATGTAGTACTTCCCTTTTGCTTCGCGCTTGTGGAGGAATACCGTCATGCGCAAGTCAGTCCTCATTTCTTCTTTACTCTTGTGCCTGCCCGTCGGTTCGGCGCTGGCCCGCGTTGATGCGGGTGATGTCGCCACCTCGGCAGGTGTCTCCGCGTCGCTGTACTCGACCTTCAAGGATCACAAAATGGTGATTCCGGCCCGTGACGACTTGTCTGCATTTGTCGCCAGTGGCGGGGCCATTCGTGGGGTTTATCTTGAGTCGGTACTGCAACAGGTTCGCCAGGACAATCCAGGCATCAACGCCAGCGATGAAGACCTCGCCAACGCGATTCTGGTGCATTACGAAGGCTTGAATCAGTAGCTGCCAGGGATGAAGCGGCCGATGGATGGCACCTGACAGCGCATAGGCAAAATTGTCCGCCGGCCTCTATGATGGAGGCCATGACGACTTCTGCGCCGTTGCGCTCACCCTGCCCGCCCGGCGCCTGCATTTGCGGGCGCGATCCGTTGCTGGAGACGCCCGGCGCGGACCTGCGCATCCTGCGCCTGACCCGCGAGGAGGAAAAACGCTTGCTCGCGCGTCTGGAAAGGCTCAAAGACCTTGCCGACCTCAAGCACCTGCAACAACGCCTGTATGAGCAACTGGGTATCCGCGTCGAGGTCGTACCCGGTTTCAACGAAGTGCGGACCATGCGCGGCATCGCCATTCACATCGATGAATTACCCGGCCTGTGCCGCAAGACCCGGCAGGCAATCCCGGCGGCGATTCGCCGGGGGCTGGAAAATCACCCGCACATTGCTTTCGAACTGCTCAACGCCCACGACTTGCTGCGCGACACCTGATCATTGCTTCATGCCGCCCCGTTTATGCATCTGGGCGGGACCGGATTTGGCTGCGGTCTATTGATTGTGCGTCAGGCCACACCCTTGGCCTGCTGCTCCAGGTGCACCTGCAAATCGGGATCGATCTGCAACGCCGCTGCCAGTTCGTCCAGATAACGGCGTTCGGCGTCTTGCTGATCGTCCACCAGCATCACGCTGGCCAGGTACATTTCGGCGGCCACTGCAGGATCGCCCTGCGCTGACTGGGCCACTTCAGCGGCATCCAGTGGTTTGGCGACTTCGGCATCCAGCCATTGCTGCAATTGCGGATCATCGGTGTGTTTGCCGATTTCGCTGCCGATCATTCGTTTTTCAGCTTCGTCGATGCGCCCGTCAGCCTTGGCGGCCGCGATCAGTGCGCGCAGCACGGCATGGCTGTGCTCTTCAATGTCCGGCCCGGCGAGCAGGTTGGCCGTTTGTGGCGTTTGTGACGGCGCGGCGCTGGCCTGGCTGCGTTGCCAGGCTTGATACGCCTGGTACGCCATCATCCCCAGTGACGCCAGCGCAGCGTATTGGGTGCCGCCGGAACGGCTTTGCGTGCCGCCCCCTGCACCCAGCGCGCCACCCAATGCACCGCCCAAACCGCCCAACCCGCCAAGCCCACCGGCCGCTGAGCCTGCGCGGGTACCCGAGGAGTCCGCACCACCGAGCAGGCCACCCAGCAATCCACCGAGCCCACCCAGGCCATCAGCGGCCGAGGTGCCCCTTTGTTGTCCTGCCGAGGCTTGGCCTCGCAGCAGTTGTTCGAGCAAATCGCTGGTGTTCATGACGTCGTCCTCAGGTCAAGGTATTGACTGTGTCTGGCAACGATAGACCGCTGCGGCCATTGCGCCAACACCGTTGGGCTGCTGCCAAAAACGCTGGCAGATTTCGCCTGCGTATTTTTTCCGCGGCCAGCTAAGATTCAAGGAGGGTGAACCTTATCCCGGCCAGACCGGTCGATAGCTGCAACCCCGACCCGGTTTGCCGGCGCCCTTTGCCCGAGGGTGATACCCGGCTTGCTTCACTTTCTGGAGAACGCCCCCGTGATATCGACCGTCCACCTTGCCAGGCTCAAGGCCTGGGGCGCCCATGGTTTTACCGCGACCGGCGTGGTCACCGCGTTCCTGGCCACCCTTGCGCTGCTGGAAAATCAGCCAACCCATTGCCTGATGTGGCTGGGTGTGGCGCTGATCGTCGATGGCCTCGACGGCGCGCTCGCACGCAAGGTCAATGTGCAATCAGTGTTGCCCAGCTTCGACGGTTCGATCCTTGACCTGGTGATCGATTACCTGACGTACGTCTTCATTCCGGCACTGTTTATCTATCGCTACATTCCCCTGCCCGATTACACGCTGCTGCTGACGGTGTCGCTGATTCTGGTGTCGTCGCTGTTCTGTTTCTGCAACGTCAACATGAAGAGCAAGGACAACTATTTCGTCGGTTTCCCCGCCGCGTGGAATGTGGTTGCTCTGTGCCTTTACATCATCGGTCCCGGTCCGTGGATCACCTTAGTGACGGTGATCGGTCTGGCGCTGCTGACGGTGACGCGGATGAAATTCCTGCACCCGTTTCGCGTACGCCGGTTCATGCCGATCAACATTGCGGTGACGGCGATCTGGCTGCTGTGCAGCCTGTCACTGGTGCTCAATCACCCGGTGATCAATCCGATGGTGATGGCATTGTGGCTGCTGATGTCGGCTTACTTTCTGGGGATCTGTATCTGGCGTACGGCGCTGGAGTGGCTGGATCGATCCCCTGTGAAATAAGCCATTGCACACGGTGGGCGCGGGCTTGCCCGCGAATGTGGTGGGTCAGCCCAAGATGTTTCGACTGATTCACCGTATTCGCGAGCAAGCACGCTCCCACAGGGGAAGTCGCTTGAACGCGGACTAGCGTTTGGTAATGACCACTTCCAGATACTCACTCGGCACCACCAGCGAGTCCTCCCCCGCCCGATTCGACCGGTTGAGCAAATCCGCCAGATCACTCTCCAGCGCCTGACCGCTTTCCGGCGGCAGCGCTGCGAACGCTTTGTGCATCGGCCCATACCAATGGCGAAAGATGTCGATGAAGTGCGCCGCCGAGCGATAGCGAAAATTGAAGGTTCGGCGAGTCACCTGCACCACAAAATCGTGATCATCGAAGTGCTGGTGCAGCCACGCCTCCGTGCCCCAGTTTGACGGCGACTGGGCAATCGCTGGCGGTGGCAGATGGCGGCCCAGGGTTTTGAACATTTGGCCAACGAAGCCTTCCGGCGTCCAGTTCGCCAGGCCGATCCGCCCGCCCCGGCAACAGACCCGCGCCAGTTCGGCGCCAGCCTTGGCTTGATCAGGAGCGAACATGACCCCGAATGTAGACAGCACCGCGGCAAAACTGCCGTCGGCGAACGGCAATGCTTCAGCGTCGGCCACCTGAAACGTCACATCCAGATGCTCGGCCCGGGCGCGATCCTGTCCACGTTCAAGCAGTGCTGCGACGTAATCGGTCGAGGTCACCAGACAGCCCCGGCGGGCCGCCGCCAGCGTCGCATTGCCGTTGCCGGCAGCAACATCCAGCACGGCTTCATCGCAGCGCAGGTCGCAGGCTTCAGCGAGGTTTTCGCCAACGATTTGCAACGTCGTGCCGATCACGGCGTAATCGCCACTGGCCCAAGCGACTTTTTGGCGTTCCTTCAAAGCAGTCAGATCAATCGGGCTACTCATGCAGTCGAACTCCGCTAGAGATGAGTACCGGCATCATTCGGCGGTGGTCGGGTCGATAACCGTCACTACCTGCGCCACGCTGTTGGCCGGGAATCCACCGAGTCTGGCGTGCTCGCGCACCTGTGCTTCATCGGGGGCGATGTACACGCAGTAGATTTTGTCGGCCGTGACATAGCTTTGCAGCCACTGCACCTGAGGCCCGAGTTCGCGCAACGCCTGGCAGGACGTTTGCGACACGGCTTTAAGTTCTTGCTCCGACAGCTTACCGGCCCCTGGAATCTCGCGTTCAATCACGAATTTCGGCATGGCAACCTCGCGTTCTTCTTGTTGTTCGGATTAATTGGAAGGGCCGGCAGCAGCCCTGCTCGACTACTATCGCGCCGAGCCTGCGCAGCGTCTTTGCCGATCGTCCGGCAAGCCTGCAAAACCGGGGCTTTGCCGATGAGTGGTGGAAATCTGTCAAAGCGTTGAAACACCTTCGCCCTTGCCAGCATTCAAGGATCGGTTTCTGATGCGCAATCACCTTCGCAATGGACTGAAGCGATGTCACGGCGTCTCGATTGGCTAGCTCGCTGTTTGCATAAAAGCGACGCCTATGCCGAATGGATTCATCAACAATTTCACTATGAATACGCCCATCAACCCCTTGCTCAATGGCAGGAACGCTTTCGCGCCCGGGACAACGAACAGTGGCTGATGGTGCGCGACCTTTGAGTCATTGGCGCAATACACCGACTGTTGACTCATTGCATGTGATGAACGGCCGACATCAGGCGGTTCACCCGTTATCGCTACTGTCAGGTCTGACAGTAGCGGGACACCACCCGCCTGCTGTTACATGACGGCTGCACAAACTTACCGGGAGGCACCATGACCCTGCTGGAATCCGTCACCCAAGTGTGTACACGTCTGGCGCCAGGTGGCTGGCATTCGCTGATGCTGGCGCATGGCCTGGATATTCTCGCCGTGCCGCTGGACGCCGAACTGCTCAAACCACTGACTATCGACCGCTCGCTGGCAGGCTTTGCGGATTTCTCCTCTGGCGGCAGTCGTGCGATTGAAGCCGCAGCACCGGCCCGCAGCCTGCTTTATCACGCACTGGCCTCGCCACAAGTCACGCTCGACGAAACCGGAAAAGCGCTGCAGATTTTTCCTACCGCAGGCGAAGTTGAGAGCGTTCTGGACTATGTCTACGGCATCCGCACGCCAACACTCGATGACCTGCAACAGCGGGCTCAGGGTGCGCCATTGGCGCTAGTCGCGTTTGCCAGTGAATATCGCTGCGCTGCCGACACCGTCAAAGGCGAGCATGCAGACCTGTGCTTTTCTCGCACGGGCATTGCCCGTGTGGGCACCGACCCCGCGCTTTATGACGCCAGATTGCGCAGCTTTCTGCCTTCCGTGCATGAAGACGCACATGGCATCCGGGTAATGCCTGTGCGCTACAGCGCCTACATTGCCATGCAACTCAAGGGCGACGCCAAGCGCTTCGGGCCGATGGACTTCCAGGTAGATGTCGATCCCGGGCTGGACTTCTGGGTGCCCCTGCACAAGGTATTCAATGGCCCGGAGTGTCTGGCCGACATGGATTTGACGTTGAGGCTGGACAACCATCAGATCAACGAAAAACTGCGGCACATTCATTTGCGTCACACCGGCACCGGTTGGCAGGAACCCGAGATCAGTCGGCCGCCCTTTGTCATCACCGAGGGGCTGGCCGACTGGGCGAACACCACGGATCTGGGACCCGGCCTGCTGCTGCCACAGGTCAGGCTCCGACTGGTTGAGCCGGTCGAGTTTGAGGGGCAGCCGCTGTCCTTTCTGCTGCCGCCCAACACCTCCGGCATGGTGCATGGTCGTCACAAGGTCGAAGCGGACGGCAGCATCGTCGACCTGAACGACCATGAAGGTGTGGAGGAACGGGTTCGTCTAGGCGGGTATCAAGCACTGCACTACCACGACGGTACGGCGGATGGCTGGGTTCGAGCGCGATGCGCGGTTATCGAGAAGCTTTTGCCAACGGTGGCGGCGTATTCGGTGATCGGCCCTCCGGATTTTTTCCCGCTGTGCACCCAGCGCAAGCTGTTGCACTGGGCGGATGAGCAACCCGTCTTCCCCGCACCGGATATCTGGCACGCTCGACTGGAGGCGTTATCCAACGTCCGTTACTGCGCCAATCTGGACTTGAAAGATCAGGTGTTCTCACCGCTGGACCGCGGCGTTACGGCGATTGTCGCGCTACCGACTGAAACAGGGTCTTCGCCCCCGCGCCAGACAGCGTCCGCCGTCTCGCGCCCAACCTCGCTGCCCGATGGCGCAGCCGGGGTTTTCGGCCCTGGATGGGAAGTAGGCTGGGTTCGCCAGCGTGGCGCGGACGATGCTTGGATCAACATCCTCGCCGGCTATCAGATGGCAAGCCCCTTTCCCGAAGACGCCAAAATCTGTGCGGCTCTGGGCTCTTTCTGGCCCGGGCTGGCGCCTGATTCGGCGCGTATCTTCGAGCCGCGCTCAAGCCTGCACACCGTTATCCCACTGACCGATCAGGAAATCGGCCAAGAGGGAGGCATTGCCTGGGATAACCAGCCAGGCCCCCGGCTGATACCGCACGAGGATCGTGTGATCGTTCAGTACCGTGCCTACGCCCATGCCGATTACACCCAAGTGGCCCTCGATCACCGCTTCTGCGTGCAACAGACCGGCAGCACCTCACAATCGGCGTATGAAAACCGAGTACTGTCGATGTATCGGGTATACACCGTGCTCGGTGCCGCCAATGACAAACCGCTGCGCAACAGGTGGCCGGTGTTGTCCTTCCTCGAAGTACAAACGCCCAACGCCGAAGTGGACGACGCGCAGCAGCAAACCGGCATCACGCTTCACGGCTGGATTCATCGCTACTTGATGTTTGAACGCGGCGCTATCTGGACGCCGGAAAGTGACTTCAAGTTGCGCAATGTCGAGGTCGAGCAACAGGTGACCTTTCTCGTCAGCGCCGAAGCAATCCTGATCAAGCGCGAAGACACGCCATGGCAGATTGCTGTTGAAATGCTTTGATGTGGTGGTGGTCGGCGCCGGCCCTGCCGGATGTGCAGCAGCGATCAGTTGCGCCCAGCGCGGCTTGCGTGTGGCACTGATCGAACGTCAGCGCTTCCCAAGGTTTCGCCCCGGTGAGAGCCTGCACCCAGGCATTGAACCGCTTCTGCAACAACTCGGCGTGAGTGCGCCGTTGTTACACCAGCAAGCCATGCGCTTTACCGGCCAATGGGTGCAATGGAACGGGCCGGCGCGTTTCCACGCACTGGGTAGCGATGAACACGGTGCATGGCGGGGTTTTCAAATAGCCAGGGCGCAATTGGATGCGACATTGTTGCGCCAGGCCGAAGGCCTCGGGGTGACTGTGCACCAACCATGTCAGGCCCGACACGTTCTCAAACAGGACAATCGCGTCGTTGGGCTGACTACCACTCACGGGCAGTTTTTTACCTCCTGCCTGATCGATGCCAGCGGGTCGGCGAGTTGGTTGAATCGCCAGCTCCACCTCAAAACCCAAGTGTGTTCACCGCCAATGGTGGCTCGCTACGGCTATCTGCAAGGCTGTATCGCGCCTTATGAAACCGCCCCGCACTTGCTGGCCCATACCACAGGCTGGACATGGATTGCGCAAGTCCAGAAACAACTGCTGCACTGGACACACCTGGACTTCGAAACACCACCTTCAGCCCCACGAAAAGACGTTGACCCAATGCTCCCCGAGGCACTGCGAACACTGCCATCACGCGGCCCGATACGCGGCGCCGACGTGACCTGGCGGATCAGCACGGCAGTGGCCGGTACCGGATATTTCATGGTGGGCGATGCCGCCAGCGTGCTCGATCCGGCATCTTCACATGGCGTGCTCAAAGCCTTGATGACGGGCATGCAGGCAGCGCAAGCCGTGTTCGATTGCCTTCGCCAACCGGCGTTGCAAGCATCGGCGCCAACGCAATATTGCCAATGGCTGAACCATTGGTTCGAGCGTGACAGTGAACAACTCCGCCATTTCTACCGCCAACACCCCTACCCTCCCCGGTGGTTGACCGAGACCTGAATCAGGCAACGTCGGCCACTGCCCTCACCACACCATTAATCGACCTATTTGTTCAGTGTCAGTCTCGCAAACGCAGCTAGACTCAAACAGTACCCAGTCGAGGGGGACGCAGGACTCAGGCCGTGCCCTGCCCGTTTCCATGACCACCGCCCGGTGGCGCATGCCTCGACCCTCAACGCCGCCGGACAGTGATCCTGTTTCAGGAGCACACCTGATGGACGAGGCCCGACTCAACGACTTCATGGGCAAACTGGTCAACGACATGGGCGGCGCGGCGATGCTGGCCAATGTCATCGTCGGCGAAGAACTCGGGCTCTACCGGGCGATGGCCGACAGTCAGCCGATCAGCCCCGAAACCCTTGCCACAAAAACCCGCTGCAACCCGCGCCTGGTACGCGAATGGCTCAGCGCGCACGCCGCCTCCGGCTACATGGAGCACCACGACGGCCAGTTCCGCTTACCGGAAGAACAGGCCCAGGCGCTGGCCGTCGAAGACTCGCCGGTGTACATCGCTGGCGGCCTCGGGGTGGTAGCGTCGTTTTTCCATGACAAGGACAAACTGGTCAAAGCCATGCGCAGTAACGGCGCCCTGCCCTGGGGTGATCATCATCCGTGCATGTTCACCGGCACGGAACGCTTCTTCCGCCCCGGCTATAAAGGTCACTTGATCGCCGAATGGTTGCCGGCCCTGGATGGTGTGGTACCCAAACTCGAGACCGGTGCGAAAGTCGCCGACATCGGCTGCGGCCACGGCGCCTCGACGGTGATAATGGCTCAGGCGTTTCCCAATTCGCGCTTCGTCGGCTACGACTATCACGCACCGTCGATCACCGTCGCCTCCCAACGCGCCGAAGAAGGAGGTGTCAGCAGCCGGGCGAAATTCTTCGAGGGCTCGGCAAAAAGTTACCCTGGCAATGACTACGACCTGATCTGCTATTTCGACTGCCTGCACGACATGGGCGACCCGGTCGGCGCCGCACGCCATGCCTACGACGCGTTGAACGACGACGGCACGGTGTTACTGGTCGAACCGTTTGCCAATGACACGCTGGACGACAACATCAACGCGGTCGGGCGTTTGTTTTATGCCGCGTCGACGTTCATTTGCACCCCGAACTCCCTGTCCCAAGAGGTTGGCCTGGGCCTCGGTGCGCAGGCCGGTGAAGTGCGTCTGCGCAAAGTGTTTGCCGAGGCTGGCTTCAAGCGGTTCCGGCGAGCGACGCAAACGCCGTTCAACCTGATTCTGGAGGCGCGCAAGTAAGCCGTGCCGATCGCGTGCTAACCTGCTGGCACCGTCCTCCCCCGGAGCGCTGACCATGCTCGACAGCCCGATCCGCGAACACTTCGACACGCTGCAACAAGCGATGGCCGAAGGCGACTTTCTGGTACTGACCGGCGCCGGCATCAGCACGCCGTCGGGTATCCCGGATTACCGCGACAGCGACGGTGTGCGCCGTGGACGGCAGCCGATGATGTATCAGGAGTTTCTCGCCGCCCCAGAATCACGCCGCCGCTATTGGGCGCGGGCGATGCTCGGCTGGCCGCGTGTGCGCCAGGCGCGACCGAATGCGGCGCACGAAGCGCTGGCCCATTTGCAGGCGCAGGGGCGAATCAGCGGCTTGATTACGCAGAATGTCGACACCTTGCACGATCAGGCCGGCAGTCCTGACGTCATCGAATTGCACGGCAGTTTGCATCGGGTGCTGTGCCTGGATTGCGGACAGCGAAGTGAGCGCGATGCGATACAGCGGTTGATGGAAATGCACAACCCGTACCTGGCCGGCGTCGATGCGGTGCAGGCGCCGGACGGCGATACCCTGCTCGACCCGGCGTTCGAAGCACGTTTTCAGGTACCGCTATGCCCTCATTGCGCAGGAGAGCGGATGAAACCGGACGTGGTGTTTTTCGGTGAGAACGTCGCGCAACACACCGCGGAGCGGGCCATGACAGCGGCGCAAAATGCGGCAGGAATGCTCGTGGTGGGTTCTTCGTTGATGGCCTATTCGGCGTTTCGCCTGTGCCGGGTCATCGCGGATCGCGGCAAGCCCTTGCTGGCGATCAACCTGGGCAAGACCCGGGCGGATGAATTACTGGATCTGAAGGTTGAAGGGTCGTGCGAGCAACTTTTGCCCCTACTGACACAGCGCCTGACCACCTGAACACGCACAGCCCGCCTCCACAGGGTCAGTATTTTTCCCTCAGAATATCGAACAACGCCTGCGCCGCCGCCGACAGTTCATGACCCGGTTCAGTCAACACGCCAATCGCCCGTTCCACCGAGTCATTCAACGTCAGGCACCGGGCCCCCAGTTCCTGCATCTGCTCGGCACACAACGCCGGCACTGCACTGACTCCCAAGCCACTGGCAACCATCCGCCCGACCGTCGACAGTTGATGGCTTTCGAATTCCACCGGTAGCTTCATGCCGCGAGCCTGCAAATGCTCTTCGAGCATCACCCGCACGGTCGACGGTCGCTGCAAGGTAATGAACGGCTCCAGCAACAAGGTCTGCCAGTCAATCTCGGTGCGTACGGCCAGCGGTGACTCCTGCGAGACCACCGCCACAAACCGATCCATATAGAGCGGTGTAAATGTCATCGAGGTGTTCTGCATCGGTTCGAACGCCACGCCCAACTCCACTTGCCGGTCGCGGACCATTTCCAATACTTGCTCGTTGATCACGTCGTTGACCGTGACGCTGACGTTCGGATACCGCGCCCGAAAGGTCTTGAGGATCGGCGGCAGCAGATTTCCGGCAAACGACGGCATCGCCGCCAGCGTGACTCGCCCGCGTTGCAGGCTGAAGCGTTGGCGCATTTCGTCTTCGGCGTTGTCCCAGTCGGCAATCAGGCGCCGAGCCAGCGGCAGCAAGGATTCACCCTCCGCCGTCAGCGCCACATTGCGGGTGTTGCGGCTGAACAGACGCCCACCGAGCCCCTCTTCCAAGGCTTTGATGGTCAGGCTCAGCGCCGATTGCGACAGGTGCAACCGCTCGCAGGCGACGGCAAAACTCAGGCTTTGGGCCACGGCGAGGAAGGCGCGGATCTGCTTGATGGTCATGAACGCTATGCTTCCGTATCAGAATCCAATGGATTATTGATCTTTATCAATCAATCAACCTTAAAAATCAACTTAACAAATATATCCTTCAGCGAGACACTCCAATCATTCGGCTAGCCAGCCGCCCGCAAATAATAAAAGAGGTGCATATGGCAGGTTTCGACAAGCGCGTGAGTTCCTACGAGGAAGCTCTGGCCGGGCTTGAAGACGGTATGACCGTCATCGCCGGCGGCTTTGGTCTGTGTGGCATTCCGGAAAACCTGATCGCCGAGATCAAGCGCAAAGGCACCCGCGACCTCACCGTCGTGTCCAACAACTGCGGCGTCGATGGCTTTGGTCTCGGCGTACTGCTGACCGACCGCCAGATCAGCAAAGTCGTCGCCTCCTACGTCGGCGAAAACAAGCTGTTCGAAGAGCAACTGCTCAAAGGCGAAATCGAAGTCACCCTGACCCCGCAAGGCACTCTCGCCGAAAAAATGCGCGCAGGCGGCGCTGGCATTCCGGCCTTCTTCACCGCCACGGGCGTCGGCACCCCGGTCGCCGAAGGCAAGGAAGTGCGTGAATTCAACGGTCGCAAGTACCTGATGGAAGAGTCCATCACCGGCGACTTCGCCATCGTCAAAGGCTGGAAAGCCGACCATTTCGGTAACGTCATCTATCGTCACACCGCGCAGAACTTCAACCCGCTGGCCGCCACTGCCGGCAAGATCACCGTGGTCGAAGTCGAAGAAATCGTCGAACCCGGCGAACTGGACCCCGCCCATATCCACACCCCGGGCATCTACGTCGACCGGGTCATTTGCGGCACGTTCGAAAAACGCATCGAACAGCGCACCATCCGCAAATAATTCAGGCTGACGGAGAATAAAAACATGGCACTTTCCCGCGAACAAATGGCTCAGCGCGTCGCCCGCGAAATGCAGGACGGCTACTACGTGAACCTTGGCATCGGCATTCCGACCCTGGTCGCCAACTACATCCCTGAAGGCATGGAAGTCATGCTGCAATCGGAAAACGGCCTGCTCGGCATGGGACCTTTTCCGACTGAAGAAACCATCGACGCCGACATGATCAACGCCGGCAAACAAACCGTGACCGCACGTATCGGCGCGTCGATCTTCTCCTCCGCCGAATCCTTTGCGATGATCCGCGGCGGTCATGTCGATCTGACCGTTCTGGGTGCGTTCGAAGTGGACGTTGAAGGCAACATCGCCTCGTGGATGATTCCCGGCAAACTGGTCAAGGGCATGGGCGGCGCCATGGATCTGGTGGCTGGCGCAGACAACATCATCGTCATCATGACTCACGCCTCCAAGGACGGTGAGTCCAAGCTGTTATCCAAGTGCAGCCTGCCACTCACCGGTGCTGGGTGCATCAAGCGGGTGCTGACCGATCTTGCCTATCTCGAAATCGAGAACGGTGCGTTCATTCTCAAAGAGCGCGCGCCGGGTGTCAGCGTCGAAGAGATCGTCGCCAAAACCGCCGGAAAACTGATCGTGCCTGACCACGTACCGGAAATGCAGTTCGCTGCCCAGTGAGGAATTCGAAAATGCAAGACGTCGTAATTGTTGCCGCCACGCGTACCGCGATCGGCAGTTTCCAGGGCTCCCTGGCCAGCGTTAGCGCGGTTGATCTGGGCGCGGCGGTGATCCGCCAGTTGCTCGAACAGACCGGACTGGACGGTGCGCAGGTCGATGAAGTGATCATGGGCCAGGTGCTGACGGCCGGCGCCGGCCAAAACCCGGCGCGTCAAGCGGCAATCAAGGCTGGCTTGCCTCACGCCGTGCCAGCCATGACCCTGAACAAGGTCTGCGGTTCAGGCCTCAAGGCCCTGCACCTGGGCGCACAGGCGATCCGTTGCGGCGACGCTGACGTGATCATTGCCGGTGGCCAGGAGAACATGAGCCTGTCCAACTACGTGATGCCGGGCGCACGCACCGGTCTGCGCATGGGTCATGCGCAAATCGTCGACACCATGATCAGCGATGGCCTGTGGGATGCGTTCAACGATTACCACATGGGCATCACTGCCGAGAATCTGGTCGACAAATACGACATCAGCCGCGAACAGCAGGACGCCTTCGCGGCCGCCTCGCAGCAAAAAGCAGCCGCAGCCACCGAGGCTGGGCGCTTCGTTGATGAAATCACCCCGATCCTGATTCCGCAGCGCAAGGGCGATCCGGTCGCGTTCAAGGTTGATGAACAGCCACGCGGCGAAACCACTGCCCAATCCCTGGCGAAACTGCGCCCGGCATTCAAAAAGGACGGCAGCGTCACCGCCGGCAATGCTTCATCGCTCAACGACGGCGCTGCCGCCGTGATCCTGATGAGCGCCGAAAAAGCCAAAGCGCTGGGCCTGCCCGTGCTGGCGACCATCGCCGCTTACGCCAACGCCGGTGTTGACCCGGCGATCATGGGCATCGGCCCGGTCTCAGCCACCCGCCGCTGCCTGGACAAGGCGGGCTGGTCGATTGAGCAACTGGATCTGATCGAAGCCAACGAAGCGTTCGCCGCACAATCGCTGGCGGTGGCCAAGGATCTGCAATGGGATCTGGACAAGGTCAACGTCAACGGCGGAGCCATCGCTTTGGGTCACCCGATCGGCGCATCGGGTTGCCGCGTGCTGGTGACCTTGCTGCACGAAATGATCAAGCGTGATGCGAAAAAGGGTCTGGCGACCCTGTGCATCGGAGGCGGCCAAGGCGTCGCCCTGGCGCTGCAACGCGCATAAAGAGCAATACAGACAGCGGGCGGATCCACGACATCCGCTCGCTGTCCCCTACGTATAACCCTCCCATCCTGGATCGAGAACAGCCCCAAATCTCGTACCCACCACCATCCCCCCCGTGGGAGCGGGCTTGCTCGCGAAGGCGTCCGGCCAGCCAACATCTCCGGTGACTGACACACCGCATTCGCGAGCTATAAGGGGTCAGCCCAGCCAGCAAAGCTCTAAGGCTTGCGCAGCAAATACGTATCCATAATCCACCCATGCTCAGCCCGCGCCGCCTTGCGCACCTGCTCGATTTGATCCGCCACCTCCCCGAGTTTGCCGCTGATGAGAATTTCATCCGGCGTCCCCAGGTAAGCCCCCCAGTAAATCTCGGTCTGCGGATCGGCTACCCGGTGGTAGGCATCTTCGGCATCAAGCATGACCACCAGACTGTCCGCATCACTCACCTGCCCTGCCGCCAAACGCCGGCCCGTGGTGATTTCAACCGAGCGACCAATCGTGTTCAGCGGCACTTTGTGCTGCGCCGCCAACGCCTGAACGCTGGTGATGCCGGGAATCACTTCGAACTCGAACTCACAGGTACCCGACGCCAGAAGCGCCCGCAGGATACGAACGGTGCTGTCGTACAAAGCGGGATCGCCCCACACCAGAAAACCGCCACACTGGCCATCAATCAGCTCTTCATTGATCAGTCGTGCAAAGGTTTGCTGCTTCGCCTGGTTCAGATCATCGATGCTGGTGGCGTAGTCCACGTTGCCACGCTCACGCTCCGGGCTGTGGACTTGGGCGAAGCGGTAGGCGGGACCCGAGATGTAGCGCTCGCAGATCTCGCGGCGCAGATCGATCAATTTTTCCTTGCTCTGGCCTTTATCCATCAAAAAAAACACATCCACCCGATTCAGCGCCTTCACCGCTTGCATCGTGATGTAGTCCGGGTTGCCAGCGCCAATGCCGATGACCAGCAGTCGCTTCATCAGATAGCGCCTCCGTCATCAAGACTGGGCAGACGCAGGCGCCAGCGCTCGGTGAAGCGCAGTTCGACCACTGACAGTGGCTCGACATCGATGTAATGAAAGGCCGAGCCGCGCATCATCTGGATCAACGCGGCGCGGATGATAAACGGATGGGTGACCGCCACGACGTGTCCCGGCGTGGTTTGCAAACTGACCAGCCATGCCGCCACCCGTTCACACAGATGCGCAACCGACTCACCGCCGTGGGGCGTGGCGTGTGGGTCTTGGAGCCAGGCGTACAGCGCTTGTTCCTGTTTAAGTTGCAGGTCCTTGATCGACTGGCCGTGCCAGCGCCCCCAGTCACAGTCACGCAACACCTCGTCAACTTGCGCATCCGCGCCGAACCACGCCGCCGTCTGGCGGGTGCGCAATTCAGGGCCGCAGATCAAACGCCGGGCGGAACTGAAACGTGAGGCCAACGCATCAGACGCTGGCCGGATATTTTCAACAGGCTCATTCGTAGGAAAACGCGCCAATTTCTGTGCGACGGTTCGCGCGTGGCAAATCAGTGTCAAACGGGTGGTCTGCACAATGAATTCCTCTGTCGAGCACCATGAAATCAACGGTCTAATGCCGAAGTGTTGGCAATTGTGCCGTAAATAAAGGGCTCCAGGGCTGCCCGATGAAATACCGCGATACCCGCCGACATTGGGAAAGCGGCAATATCTGACACCTCCACGAGCAATGGACTACAAGGCACGTCGACTTCCGTGTAGCCCTTGTTACACGGGCATCTCGCCCTGTTTTGGAGCCGTTTCAACACGATAAAAAATTCACTAGACATGTAGCGTAAATTACATAAATACTGTTTTAGCGAATTGTGAAGCGAATTCGACACCCTCATCCAGCAGGAGCCAGGATGCCCCCTCTCAGAGACCTGATCACCGACCCCGACCTCGATCTTACGCCGTCGGAGCGCAAAGTCGTTCGCGCCTTGCTTGATCAGTACCCGCGCAACGGCCTGGGGCCGATGGCACGACTGGCCGAACATGCCGGTGTCAGCGACCCGACCATCGTGCGCCTGGTAAAGAAACTCGGCTTCGGCGGTTATGCCCAATTCCAGGATGCGCTGCTCAGCGACATGGACCACCGCCTGCGCTCGCCGCGCACCCTGTTGCAACCGCGCGCGCACCAGAACAAGGATGACGCCTGGAGCCACTACCTGAGCGACAGCCATCGTCTACTGGTCGAAACCCAATCGCTGACTCAACCCGAAGATGTGCGCATTCTCACGGACTGGCTGCTCGACGCCCGACATCAGGTGTACTGCTTTGGCGGGCGCTTCAGCAGCCTGATGGCGAACTACCTGCTCAATCACTTACGCCTGCTGCGCCCCGGTTGCTTTGCCTTGGAAGACAATGCGCAACTGCCCGATCGCCTGTTCGATCTGCAGCGCCAGGACGTCGTGCTGGTGTTCGACTATCGCCGCTACCAGACACAAGCCCTGCGCGTCGCTAGCGCAGCAAAAAACAATAACGCCCGAGTGGTGCTGTTCACCGACATCTACGCCTCGCCGCTGCGCGAACTCGCCGACCTGATCATCAGCGCCCCGGTGGAGTCGGCCTCGCCGTTCGACACCATGGTGCCGGCACTGGCTCAGGTAGAAGCGCTGATTGTCTGTCTGACCCTGCGCAGTGAGAATCTGGCCGATCGCCTGGAAGGCATCGACGCCCTGCGCAACGACTTCAACACCCACCTGCTGGAGGATAAATAAGGATGTTCAGCCTTCCCCACCGCTCGCCGCGGGACTTGCCATTTGTCACCGACCACACCGCGTTGCTGCTGGTGGACATGCAGCGTGCCTGGCTCGAACCGCAGTTCGACCCGCACCTGAACGGCCCGGACGCCGAGTACTTCCTGACCCGCACCCACATGCAGGTGGTGCCCAATCAACGCCGGTTGCTCAGTGCCTTTCGTCAGACGCGGCAGAACGTACTGCACACCCTTATTGAAAGCCTGACCGCCGATGGCCGCGACCGCTCGCTTGACCATAAGCTCTCGGACATGCACCTGCCCAAGGGCAGCTCACAGGCGCGGATCATTGATGACCTGACCCCGGTGGAAAACGAAATCGTCCTGCCGAAAACCTCTTCCGGGGTCTTCAACTCGACCAACATCGACTATGTGCTGCGCAATCTGCAAACCCGCCATCTGATCGTCGCCGGCATCGTTACCGACCAGTGCGTCGACATGGCGGTGCGCGATGCCGCCGACCGAGGCTATCTGGTGACCCTGGTCGAAGACGCCTGCGCCACTTACAGCGCCGAGCGCCATCACGCCTGTCTGAACGCGATCAAGGGTTATTGCTGGATCACCGACACCGACACCGTGCTCGCTCGGTTGCAGGAGATGCAGCCATGAGCGCACGCCTGACACCGCTGCCAATGACCACTATCGTCACCACCGACCTGATCGGCATCACCCGTGGCCGCTCGTTCCCCACCGACGAACTTGAACTCTACCAGGCCGCCGGTTGTGGCTGGGTGCCCGCCAACAGCGCCTTGACGCCTCAGGACATCATCGCCTCGACCAATCCATGGGGCGCCTATGGCGACCTGCGTTTGATCCCGGATCTGGCCAGCCGCGTCATTGTCGGCAACGGCCCGGATGCCGACGCTCCGGCGCTGGATTTCATTCACGGCGACATCCGCGAAACCGATGGCCGTCCGTGGGGGGCCTGCCCGCGTACGCTGCTGCGTGATGAGGTGGAACGTTATCGCGATCAGTTGGGTTTGCAGGTCAACGCCGCGTTTGAACACGAGTTCAATCTGCACGCCGGTTTTGCCGAACATCTGGCGTTTTCCCTCGAAGCCCAGCGTCAGGGCGCCGAATTCGGCGGCTGGCTGCTCAGCGCCTTGCGCGCCGGTGGCGTCGAACCGGAAATGTTCCTGCCCGAATACGGCAAGCACCAATACGAAATCACCTGTCGCCCGACCTTGGGTGTCGCCGCCGCGGATCGTGCGGTGAACGTGCGCGAAATCACCCGCGAGATCGCCCGACAGATGGGCCTGGACCTGAGTTTCGCACCGAAGACCTCGGCGGACGCGGTATGCAACGGCGTGCACCTGCACGCCAGCCTGCTCGACCTGGCCGGTCAGCCGATGCTCTACGACGCTGGCACCAGCAACGGCTTGTCGACCCTCGGCCAGCATTGGGCGGCGGGAGTTCTGCATTATTTGCCGGCGCTGTGTGCGTTCACCGCGCCAACCCCGGTGTCGTATGAGCGCTTGCAGCCGCACCACTGGAGTGCGTCCTACGCGTGCTTGGGCCAACAGAACCGTGAAGCGGCGCTGCGCATCTGCCCGACCGTGACACTGGGCGGCAAATCCGTGGCCACACAGTTCAACCTCGAATTCCGTGCAATGGACGCCACCGCCTCGCCGCACCTGGCCATGGCCGCGCTGCTGATCGCCGGCCGGTTGGGGATCGAACAGCGTCTGGCGCTGAACGCGATCACCGATGAAATTCCCGATTCACTCAACGACGAGCAACGCAAGGCCCGGGGTATCGTTGCCCTGCCCGCCTCGCTGGCCCAGGCGCTGGATTGCCTGCGCGACAGTGCAGCCTTCAATGAATGGCTGCCCAAGCCGTTGCTCGACACGTATTACGCCCTTAAAACCGAGGAACTGGCGCTGACGGAACAGCTCTCGCCCGCTGACCTGTGTGAGCACTATGCACGCCTGTACTGAGCCCGCCGAGCTTGGGTTGTATACCCGACCGGTCTACAACCTGAGCCGCGCCGACTCGACGCATCCGGTGATTCTGGTGTGCGAGCACGCCAGCCATTACATCCCCGCGGCCCTGAACAACCTCGGCCTGGACGATATCGCCGCGCGTGAACACATCGCCTGGGACATCGGAGCATTGCAACTCGCCGAGCAGTTGTCGCAAACACTCGGTGCAACGCTGTTGAGCGCCAACTATTCACGTCTGTTGATCGACCTGAATCGGCCACGGCACGCCCCGGACAGCATTCCGGCGCAAAGTGAGATTTATCAGGTGCCGGGTAACCGCGAGCTGGACGAAGCCACCCGCGAATACCGGCGCCAAACACTGTTCAAACCGTTCCACACGCGCTTGCAAATGTTGATTGACGAGCGGATTGCGCAGGGCCAACCGGTACGGGTGGTGGGGATTCACAGTTTCACGCCGGTGTATTACGGCCAGCCGCGCCCCATGGAAGTCGGCGTGCTGTTCGGTCAGGCCAAGGCATATGCCCAGCGTCTGCTCGAAGGTCTGGACCAACACCCGTTGAACGTGGCCGGCAATCAGCCGTACAGAATTGACCCGCTCGGCGACATGACCGTGCCGGTACACGGCGATGCACGGGGCTTGGATTCAGTGCTCATCGAGGTGCGCAACGACTTGCTGCACAGCCCCGAGGCCGTATCGCGCTGGGCCGGATACCTCGCACCATTGCTGTAAAGAAACACTGCTGACGCTGTAAATGATGGACCGATAGAACAACTAAAAAATGACCGACTGGCTGACAAGGAGTTGCGCTTCATGGAAATTGAAGAATTCGGCTACAAACAAGAGTTGAAACGTAGCCTGACACTTACAGACCTGGTGGTGTACGGGATGATCTTCATGATCCCCATCGCCCCGTTTGGCGTGTATGGCTACGTCAACGCCGAGGCGCCCGGGATGGTGCCGCTGGCCTACATCATCGGCATGGTGGCGATGCTGTTTACCGCGTTGAGCTACGGCAGCATGGCCCGAGCCTTTCCGATTGCCGGATCCGTTTATTCCTACGCGCAACGCGGCTTGAATCAACATGTCGGCTTCATCGCCGGCTGGCTGATGCTGCTCGACTACCTGCTGATTCCGCCGCTGCTCTACGTCTACGCGGCGATGGCACTCAACCATTTGTACCCGGATATTCCGAAAGTCGGTTTCATTCTGGCCTTCCTGGTCAGTGCGACGTTCGTCAACCTGCGCGGCATCACCTTCACCGCACGGATGAACATCATCTTCCTGCTGGCCCAACTGGTCGTTCTGGGCATCTTCCTCTTCTATGCCTGGACGGCCCTGCACAACGGTGGCGGTAACGGCGAACTGACGTTGGCGCCGTTGTACAACGCCGAGACTTTCAACTTCGCCCTGCTGATGCAAGCGGTGTCGATTGCGGTGCTGTCATTCCTGGGCTTCGACGCGATCTCGACCCTGGCCGAAGAAATCAAGGGTGATCCGGGTCGCAGTGTCGGCAAAGCGGCACTGATCACACTGGTAGTGATGGGCGTGATTTTCGTCGCACAAACCTGGATTGCCACTGACCTGGCCGCCGGCATGGGCTTCACGTCCGCCGACACTGCGTTCTATGAAATCGCCGAAATCGCCGCTGGCAGTTGGCTCGCCACCCTGACCGGTGTCGCGACCGCCCTAGCTTGGGGTGTAGCGGTCGCAATCACCTCGCAAGCGGCGGTGTCGCGCCTGCTGTTCGGCATGGCCCGTGACGGCAAACTGCCGAAAGTGCTGGCCAAGGTCCACCCCAAACACAACACGCCGTACTTGAGCATTTATCTGGTGGCGGTGCTGTCGCTGGTGATCTGCTACCTGTTCATCAACTCGGTCGACACCCTGACGTCGCTGGTCAACTTCGGCGCGCTCAGCGGCTTCATGCTGCTGCACCTGACCGTGATCAACTACTACTGGCGTCGGCAAAAGTCCGGTCAGGTCGTGCGCCATCTGATCTGCCCGGTGATCGGCTTCATCATCGTCGCGGCCATCATGTACAACATGGGCGTCGATGCACAGAAACTCGGCCTGATCTGGATCGCTCTGGGCCTGGTTTACCTGTTCTTCCTCAACAAACTCGGGGCTAGCACCGCGCTGCCGGACCCAAGCAACGGCTGACAAGAAAAAGAGCAGCGTCTGACAACAAATCAGGCGCACGCCGATTTAACGCGTGGAAACCGACAGTGATAGTCAGGTTCGGTGAATTCGCCGAACCTTTTGATACAGGAGTACATCCATGCTGGCCTTACGCCCAGTCGCGCAGACTGATCTGCCCCAGCTACAACAATTGGCCCGCGACAGTTTGGTGGGCGTGACGTCCCTGCCGGACGACAGTGACCGTTTGCGTGAAAAAATCGCCGGCTCCTGCGCTTCGTTTGCTGCAGACGCCACCGCCCATGGCCCGGAGAACTACTTCTTCGTGCTGGAAGACCTCGACAGCCAACAACTGCTGGGTTGCTCCGAAATCCTCGCCACTGCCGGTTTCGACGAACCGTTCTACAGCCTGCGCAATCGCCATTTCACCAGCGCCTCGCGAGAACTGAACATCGAACACGGCGTGCCGGCGCTTTCGTTGTGCCACGACCTGAACGACCACACGCTGCTGCGCGGTTTCCACATCAACGCTGCGCTGGTGGGTACGCCGTTTTCCGAATTGCTCTCGCGGGCGCGCCTGCTGTTCATCGCCGCTCATGCGCAACGGTTCGCCGAAGCAGTGATTACTGAAATCGTCGGCTACAGCGATGAAAACGGCCATTCGCCCTTCTGGGACGCGCTGGGCAAGCACTTCTTTGACCTGCCCTATACCGAAGCTGAGCGTCTGTGCGGATTGCAGAGCCGTACGTTCCTGGCTGAACTGATGCCGCAATACCCGATCTACGTGCCGATGCTGCCGCAGGCCGCACAAGACTGCATTGGCCGCATCCACCCGGACGGTCAGGAAGCCTTCGACATTCTTGAGCGTGAAGGCTTTGAAACCAACAGCTATATCGATCTGTTCGACGCCGGCCCGACCCTGTATGCGCGCGCAGCGAATATCCGCTCGATCGCCCGCAGCCAGACGGTACACGTGCGGCAACAGTCGCAAATCGATGCGCGTGGCCGTTATCTGCTGAGCAACGATGCGCTGCACGGCTTTCGGTGCATCGTCGCCGAACTCGATTACCAACCCGATCAACCGCTGTCTCTCACCCCTGCAATGTGTGCGGCGCTGAATGTGACCGATGGCAGCCTCATTCGGCTGATTGCCTTGTGAACCGCGCCTGGTTCCACACCCAACGACAGTGCCCGAGCAGGCGCGCAGAAGGAGTTACAGCATGATTGTCCGCCCGGTTAAAGTCAGCGACCTGCCCGCCTTGATGGCGCTGGTACAACAGGCCGGCCCGGGGTTCACCACCCTGCCGGTCAACGAAGATCGCCTGGCCCACCGCGTGCGTTGGGCGCACCGTGCATTCGCCGAACAGGTGGAACGTGCCGATGCCGACTACCTGTTTGTGCTAGAAGACGATGACCAGCGCGTGGTCGGTGTCAGCGCAATGGCCGGAGCGGTCGGCCTGCGCGAGCCCTGGTACAACTATCGGGTCGGTTTGACGGTAAGTTCGGCGCCGGATCTGGGCATTCAACGGCAGATTCCCACGCTGTTCCTGAACAACGAACTGACCGGCCAATCGGAACTGTGCTCGCTGTTCCTGCGACATGATCAGCGCCATGGCAGTAACGGTCGGCTGTTGTCGCTGGGGCGCTTGCTGTTCGTCGCCGAATTTCCGCATCTGTTTGGCGAGAAGATGATCGCCGAACTGCGCGGCAGCGCCGATGAACTGGGCTGTTCACCGTTCTGGGACAGCCTGGGCCGGCATTTCTTCCAGATGGACTTCAGCCACGCCGATCACCTGTCGGGGCTGGGCAACAAATCGTTCATCGCCGAGCTGATGCCACGCCAGCCGTTGTACACCTGCCTGCTCACTGAGCAGGCCCAGGCCGCTATCGGTCAGGCGCATCCCAATACCGAGCCGGCGCTGAAAATCCTTCAGGCCGAAGGTTTTGCGCACAAAGGCTATATCGACATTTTCGATGGTGGCCCGGTGATCGAAGCACCGATCCGCAGCATCCGCACGGTGCGCGACAGCCTTGAGCTGACCCTGAGCCTTGGCAGCCCCGACGAACAGGCGCCGCTGTGGCTGATCCACAACCGTCGCCTGGAAAACTGCCGCATCACCGTCGCCCGCGCCCGTTGCGTCGGCAGCAGCCTGGTGATCGACCGCCTCACGGCCAAACGCCTGCAACTGCAACCAGGCAACTCGGTACGGGCAGTGATGCTGCCCAACCGACAGCGGCATGCCGTGGCGGCTTGAACCGGTCATGGAAATCTCCTGCCAAAGATGAATCCTTTCAGCCAAAGGCGCATGTTTAACCCCAGCCTCGCAAATTCGTCATGATCCTTGACCCATTCGCGTGATAGCCTTTTCATCCTTCGGCGTTGACACCTTTGTTCAAGCCTTTCCATTCCTTTGTATTGGTGGAACTCGTATGACCAGGCTTTCTCATCAAGATTTGCGCCGTAATTTCCGTCAGTTGCTGGCATCAGACACCTGCTACCACACGGCTTCGGTGTTCGACCCGATGTCGGCCCGCATCGCCGCTGACCTGGGTTTTGAAGTGGGGATTCTCGGTGGTTCAGTGGCCTCGTTGCAGGTGCTCGGCGCCCCGGACTTTGCCCTGATCACCCTCAGCGAGTTTGCCGAACAGGCCACCCGCATTGGCCGCGTCGCCCAATTGCCGGTCATCGCCGACGCCGACCACGGCTACGGCAACGCCCTCAACGTGATGCGCACCATCGTCGAATTGGAACGCGCCGGCGTCGCCGCCCTGACCATCGAAGACACCTTGCTGCCCGCGCAATTCGGGCGCAAATCCACCGACCTGATCACGGTCGCCGAAGGCGTCGGCAAGATCCGCGCCGCACTCGAAGCCCGGGTCGATTCGGAAATGGCCATCATCGCCCGCACCAACGCCGGCATCCTGCCGAACCAGGAAATCATCAGCCGCACCCGTCAGTATCAGGCCGCAGGCGCCGATGGCATCTGCATGGTCGGGGTGCAGGATTTCGATCAGTTGGAACAAATCGCCGAGCACCTGACCGTGCCGCTGATGCTGGTCACCTACGGCAACCCGGCGCTGCGTGACGACAAGCGTCTGGCCGAACTGGGCGTGCGTGTGACCATCGATGGCCATGGCGCTTACTTCGCGGCCATCAAGGCCACCTACGACAGCCTGCGCGAACAGCGGCAGATCTTTACCCAAGCTTCGGACTTGAGCGCGACCGAACTGACGCACACCTATACCCAGCCGGAGGAATACATTCTCTGGGCGAAGGAATACATGAGCGTCAAGGAGTAACGCGGTGGCCGGACTGACGTCAGCCGCTAAACCGGCGTCTTGTACGCCACCTCCCGCTGCATCGCCCGCGTCAGAATTCACTCGATCGCGGATGCGACACAGAGGCAGTCAGACCGAGTCGAGCAACGGGTGCTTGGGCAGGTTGTCGCAATTGCAGATCACCCGATTCCGCCCGCCTGCCTTGGCCTCGTACAACGCCTGATCGGCATCATTGAGCCAGCGCGTCGCATCGGCATGGGCCGGTTCGTACGCCGCCAGGCCAATACTCAAACTGACCTTCAACGCCGGATTCTGCTCGTAACCCAGCGTCGCGAAGCGCTCACGCAACGCTTCCATGGCCTGGGCGGCGTTGAACAGTGGCAACTCCGGGAGGATCACGCAGAATTCATCGCCCCCGTAACGCCCTGCAATGTCGGTCACGCGCAGGTTTTGCTTGAGCATTTTGCTCAACTGGCGCAGCACGATGTCGCCGGCCACATGGCCGTAGGTGTCGTTGATCGCCTTGAAATGGTCTACGTCGATCAGCGCGATCGCCGCGCCCTGCTGCTGCCGTTTGCAGCGCTGAAAGGCGATCTCCAGTTGATCCTTCCACGCGCCGTGATTGAGCAATCCGGTGAGGCTGTCGGTGCGGCTCAGGGCCAGCAATTCACGTTTATGCAGGCCCAGCGTGTAGGCCTGACGAAAGCAGATCCAGCCCAGCGCCAACGGATACAGCATCAGCAACGGCAGGCAGGCATACAGTTGCAACGGCGAGGTCTGAGGCATGAACGCCGGGGCAAACACCACCAGACCGACACACACACCGAGAACCTGCGCCGCAGTGCCGGCCAGCAAAAAACGCACGCCGCCGATGGCGACGTTGTTCATCGCCATCATCGAAATGGTCGTGGCACTGGGCAGTGGATTGAACTGCATGGCGGCAACCCAAAAACCGCCGAGAAACGCGTCGATCAACAGGTTTCGGTGTTCGGCGTGGTAAGGCACTTTAGCCCGGCGCGCCCACTGGAAAGCCAGGTGCGGCCAAATCAGGCCATTGATCAACATCAGCCCCCACACCCACAACGCAGGATCGAGCGGGTACATCGCCGTGCTCACGCACAACAACCCCAGCACCAGACCGAGGGTTCGCGACGTATAAAGCCTCCTGGCCAATGAAAGTCCCTTTCCCCCGGTGTTTCTCATAAGGGCCTCGTCCGTTTAAAAGAACCTTGGCGCACCGTCAGACAGATGTGTCTGGAGTCTATCAGGGCAACGTTAAATAGCTATCGCCGGCCAGCGGGTTCGGCCCTGCACACAAACCCGCTCCCACAAAGCAAATATTTGGCTATACATGAAAGGAGGAAAACGGAAAAACAACTATAAGAAGGAGGCCCATGCAGACCTACCAAGTGTTGATCATCGGCAGCGGTTTTGGTGGCCAGTGCGCGGCGGTCAATCTGCTCAAGGCCGGGATCGACGATTTTCGCCTGCTGGAACGGCGCGACTTCTTCGGCGGCACCTGGTGCCAGAACACCTACCCTGGCGCGGCGGTGGACGTGCCGTCGCCGCTGTATTCACTGTCGTTCGCACCGTACCGCTGGTCGCAGATGTTCGCAGAACAGCAGGAGTTGCACCGCTACACCGAGCATGTGATCGACGAGTTCGGCCTGCGCGAACGGGTGGAACTGCAAGCCAATGTCGAACGCATCGAATGGGACGACACTGAAAAGCACTGGGCGGTCCACACCGGCACCAAGGGCACGTTCTACGCGCGGTTCCTGATCAATGCCACTGGGCCATTGAGCCAACCGGTGATCCCGCACTTCCCCGGGCAGGAGCGCTTTCAAGGCAAGACGTTTCATACAAACCATTGGGATCACAGCTACGACTATCGCGGTAAACGCGTGGCCATCGTCGGCAGCGGTGCCAGCGCGGCGCAGGTGATTCCGGCCATTGCGGCGCACGTCGAGCAACTGCATGTGTTCCAGCGCACGCCGCACTGGGTGTTGCCTCGCGCTGATCGCGTCTTCGGGCCGGTTCAGCGTTGGCTACTGGGTTTGAAACCGGCCTACACGCTCCTGCGCTGGCTGATCTACTGGCAGTTCGAAACCCGGGTCATCGCCTTCAAATACTCGAAACCGGCGATTCACCTGGTGCAAAAGCAAGCGCTGCGCTTTCTAAAACGCCAAGTGCCGGACCCAGCGCTGCAAGAAAAACTCACTCCCGACTTCACCATCGGCTGCAAGCGGGTACTGGTTTCGAGCACCTACTACCCGGCACTGACCCGACCCAACGTCACGCTGCACACCCGTGAGCAAGGTATCGCCTCCATCAATGAAACCGGGATCAACACTCAGGACGGTCAGCACCTTGATGTCGACCTGATTGTCTGGTCGACCGGTTACGACGCCACCGATGGCGTTATTTCCTACCCGGTCAGCGGAAAAAACGCCGTGCAACTCAGCGATGTCTGGGCCGAGTATCCCCGCGCCTACCTCGGCACCAGCCTGCCGGACTTCCCCAATCTGTTTATCGTCACCGGCCCCAACACGGGCATCGGCCACACTTCGGCGCTGTTTATTATCGAGTCGCAGATGAACTACATCCTCGACTGCATCCGCACCGTGCAAGCCAATGGTTTGCGCAGCATCGAAGTGCGCCCCGAAGCGGAACGTACCTACACTGAGATGATCCACCGTGAGATGGAGCGCACGGTCTGGAAGTCCGGCGGCTGCCACAGTTGGTATCAAAGCAAGAGCGGTCATGTGATCGCGATGTTTCCCGGCTTCAGTTTCAGCTATTACCGGTTGACCCGGGCGCTGAAACCGGCCGATCACATTCTGTCCTGAACATGTAAAAGGAAGACGTCGATGCTTTTGCTGTTTGTCGCCCTCGCGGTTTTCGTGGCCTGGAGCTGGTTGAGTTATCCGGCGGTCGGTCATTGGCTGTATGACTTGAACATGGCCATCGAGGCCAAGTGGTACAAGCTGCACAAGATTGAAGTGCCGATTGCCGAGATGACGGTGTCGACCTGGCAGGGCGGGCCGTATGAGGCCGCCAGCGCGATCCTGATGCTGCACGGCTACAGTGGCGACAAGAACCTGTGGCTGCGCTTCTCACGGCATTTTGTGCGTCAGTATCGGGTGATCATTCCGGACCTGGCCGGCCACGGTGAAACCGGCTTCAAGGCAGGTGGCGGTTACGACATTGCGCTGCAGGCCAAACGCATGATCCAGTTGCTCGACGTCTGCGGCGTGGAGAAGGTCCATGTGATCGGCAATTCAATGGGTGGCTACATTGCTGCGTGGCTGGCGGCGACGTATCCGGATCGCATTGCCTCGGTGGCGCTGATCGACCCGGCCGGTGTGACGGCACCGGAGGCCAGCGACATGGAGCGTCATCTGGCCCGAGGGCATAACCCGTTTTTGATCAACTCCCGGGAAGAATTCCGCCAGTTTTATGCCATGACCATGGCTTCGCCGCCGTGGGTGCCGAACCTGGTGCTGGATGCCATCGCCCAGCGCTACGAGCAGCAACGCGATGAACTGGAAGAGATCTTCCGCGACTTCCGCGCCAGCCCGCCGATGGAGCCGAAACTGGCCGACATCAAATGTCCCGCCCTGCTGCTGTGGGGGCGCAAGGATCGCTTGATCGACGTCAGCAGCGTGCCGGTCTGGAGCAAGGGCATCGCCAATTTGCGGGTGGACGTGTGGGATAACGTGGGGCACATGCCGATGGTCGAGCAGCCGGGGAATACTGCACGGTTGTACCGGGAGTTCTTGGGAAATCAGCGATGAACATCCTCTACGACGAGCGCCTCGACGGCCCGTTGCCTGAGGTGAACAAAGCTCAATTGCTCAAGGCCTTGCAACAAGCCATCCCGGATCTCGACGTTCTGTGGCGCGATGAAGAGCTCAAGCCTTACGAATGCGATGGTTTGTCGGCTTACCGCACCACGCCCATGCTGGTTGCCCTGCCCCGTCGTCTTGATCAGGTGCAGGCGCTGCTCAAACTCTGCCATCAACAAAACGTCCCCGTGGTTGCCCGTGGCGCTGGCACCGGTTTGTCCGGCGGGGCCTTGCCACTGGCAAAAGGGCTGTTGCTGGTGATGGCGCGCTTCAACAACATCCTGCACATCGACCCGGCCGCGCGCACCGCACGAGTCCAACCGGGCGTGCGCAATCTGGCGATCTCCCAGGCTGGCGCACCGTTCGGGTTGTATTACGCGCCGGACCCATCGTCGCAAATCGCCTGCTCGATTGGCGGCAATGTTGCCGAAAACGCCGGGGGCGTGCACTGCCTCAAGTACGGTTTGACCGTACACAACGTGCTGAAAATCGAAGTCCTGACCATCGAGGGCGAACGCCTGACCCTGGGCTCTGACGCCCTCGATGCAGCGGGTTTCGACCTGCTCGCGCTGTTCACCGGCTCCGAAGGTTTGCTGGGGATCATCACCGAAGTCACGGTCAAACTGCTGCCAAAACCTCAAGTGGCGAAAGTGCTGCTGGCCAGTTTCGATTCCGTGGAAAAGGCTGGCCGGGCGGTGGCCGACATCATCGCGGCGGGGATCAT
Organism: Pseudomonas sp. NPDC087615; assembly: GCF_044743445.1. Classification (NCBI taxonomy): domain Bacteria; kingdom Pseudomonadati; phylum Pseudomonadota; class Gammaproteobacteria; order Pseudomonadales; family Pseudomonadaceae; genus Pseudomonas; species Pseudomonas sp. NPDC087615. The sequence goes on from NZ_JBIUWM010000056.1 coordinate 31,943, forward strand.
TCCCGGCGGTCTGGAGATGATGGACAACCTCGCCATCCGTGCCGCCGAAGACTTCATCCACGCCGGTTACCCGGTCGACGCCGAGGCCATTCTGTTGTGTGAACTCGACGGCGTCGAAGCCGATGTCCACGACGATTGCCTGCGCGTGCGTGAGGTCATGAGCCAGGCCGGCGCCACCGAAGTGCGCCTGGCACGCGACGAAGCCGAGCGCGTGCGCTTCTGGGCCGGACGCAAGAACGCGTTCCCGGCCATTGGCCGATTGTCGCCGGATTATTACTGCATGGACGGCACCATCCCGCGCCGCGAACTGCCCGGTGTGCTGCAAGGCATCGCCCGCCTCGGCGCCGAATATGGTTTGCGTGTGGCCAACGTGTTCCATGCCGGCGACGGCAACATGCACCCGCTGATCCTGTTCGACGCCAATCAGCCCGGCGAGCTGCACCGCGCCGAGGCCTTGGGCGGCAAGATCCTCGAATTGTGCGCGCAGGTGGGCGGCAGCATCACCGGCGAACACGGGGTCGGCCGCGAGAAGATCAATCAGATGTGCGCGCAGTTCAACAGTGCTGAACTGAGCCTGTTCCACGCCGTAAAAGCCGCGTTCGACCCGCAAGGCTTGCTCAACCCCGGCAAAAACATTCCGACCCTGCACCGCTGCGCCGAATTCGGCGCCATGCACATTCATGCCGGGCAACTGCCATTCCCAGAGCTGGAGCGTTTCTGATGGCCGAATTCGATGCCGCCAGCGCCCTGCTCGATCAGGTCAACGAGGCGCGGAACAGTGCCACGCCACTGAAAATCCAGGGCGGCAACAGCAAAGCGTTTCTGGGGCGCGAGGTGGCCGGCGAGGTACTCGACACCCGTGAGCATTGCGGCATTGTTCACTATGAACCGACCGACCTGGTGATCACGGTTCGTGCCGGCACGCCATTAACCGAACTGCTCGCGACGCTGGACGCTGCCGGGCAAATGTTACCGTGCGAGCCGCCGGCATTTGCTGAAAGCGCCACGGTCGGCGGCATGATCGCCACAGGCCTGTCAGGGCCCCGGCGGCCATGGTCGGGCTCGGTGCGCGATTTCGTCCTCGGCACTCGGGTGATCACCGGGCTCGGCCAGCACCTGCGTTTTGGCGGTGAAGTGATGAAAAACGTCGCCGGTTATGACCTGTCGCGGCTGATGACCGGCAGTTTCGGCTGCCTCGGCGTGCTGACTGAAGTCTCGCTGAAAGTCCTGCCCAAACCTCGGCAATGCCTGAGCATCCGCTTCGATATCGACTGCGCTCGCGCCTTGGCCAATCTAGCCGAATGGGGCCAGCAACCGCTGCCCATCAGCGCGGCGTGCCACGATGGCGACAGTCTGTACCTGCGCCTTGAGGGTGGCGAAGGTTCGGTAACGGCGGCGCATCAACGCTTGGGCGGTGAGCCGATGGACTCGGTGTTCTGGCGCGATTTGAACGAGCACCGTTTGCCGTTTTTCGACGAAGGCCTGCCGTTATGGCGCCTGTCATTGCCGAACAATCTCGGGCCACTGGACTTGTCCGGCAAGCAACTGCTCGACTGGGCCGGCGCGCAACGCTGGCTCAAATCTGCCAACGAAGGCATTCACGCCCTCGCCGAAGAGCTTGGCGGCCACGCCACTTGCTACACCCACGGCCACGACACGCCGTTTCAGCCCTTGGCGCCGACACTGCTGCGCTATCACCGGCAACTCAAAACGCAACTCGACCCGCAAGGGCTGTTCAACCCCGGTCGAATGTACACAGAGTTCTAGCCATGCAAACCACCCTCAGCGAGCAATGCCGCCGACTGCCCCGCGCCGCTGAGGCGGAAAAAATCCTGCGCACCTGCGTGCATTGCGGTTTTTGCAACGCGACGTGCCCGACTTATCAATTGCTCGGCGATGAGCTCGATGGCCCGCGTGGGCGTATCTACCTGATCAAGCAAGTGCTTGAGGGCGCCCCGGCGACTGCGCAGACACAACTGCATCTGGATCGCTGCCTGTCGTGCCGCAACTGCGAAACCACCTGCCCGTCCGGCGTCGACTATCACAATTTGCTCGACATCGGCCGGGCAGTGGTCGATCAGGCGGTGCCGCGCCCGGTGGCGCAACGCTTGCTGCGTGAAGGGTTGCGGGCGCTCACGCCGAATCCCGGTTTGTTTAAAGGTTTGTTGCGAGTGGGCACGACATTCCGACCGCTGTTGCCGCGCATGTTTGACAGCAAACTGCCGCAGCACCTGCCGAGTTCGGGTGTGCGCCCGTCCCCACGGCATGCGCGCCGGGTTTTGCTGCTGGAAGGCTGCGTGCAACCAGGTTTGTCGCCCAATACCAATGACGCAACGGCGCGGGTGCTGGATCGACTCGGGATCAGCATCACCTCGGTGGCCGAAGCCGGCTGCTGCGGCGCGCTGGACTATCACCTCGACGCCCAGGCCAAGGGCCTCGACCGCGCCCGGCAAAACATCGACGCGTGGTGGCCGCATCTGCAAAACGGCGCTGAAGCCATTGTGCAGACCACCAGCGGTTGCGGCGCGTTCATCAAGGATTACGGGCATTTGCTCAGGGACGATTCGCGCTATGCCGACAAGGCACGGCGGATCAGCGAGCTGACCTTGGATCTGGTGCAAGTGCTTGCGCGAGAACCGCTGGAGCAGGTCTGTGCCGCCAGCGAACGACGGATCGCCGTGCATTGCCCGTGTACGTTGCAACACGCACTGAGACTCGGCGGCGCGGTGGAAGCCGTGCTGACGCGTTTGGGTTTCAACCTCACGGCCGTGCCGGACGGGCATTTGTGCTGCGGTTCGGCAGGCACCTACTCGCTGACGCAACCAGTGCTGGCCCGGCAACTGCGTGATAACCGCCTCAACGCGCTGGAAAGCGGCCGCCCGCAACTGATCGTCACTTCAAACATCGGTTGCCAGAGTCACCTGGCCAGTGCTGGACGCACACAGGTTTTGCACTGGGTCGAACTGGTGGATCAGTCGTTGGCAGAATGAAGTCCGTAGGATTCTTCGTTTGCCCGCGCAGGCGAAGGCTGCGATCTTTTCCTCCATCCATTACGTGACCGTGGCAGGAATTTTTTTCATGACCGTGCAGCCTTTCGTAAGCCCCGACCTGATTCGCCAACGCTTCTCCAAAGCGATGTCCGACATGTACCGCGAAGAAGTACCGCTGTACGGCGCGCTGATGGCACTGGTGGAGCAGACCAACCGCGATGTGCTCGCACGTCAGCCAGACATCGCCCGACAGCTCAACAGCACGGGTGAAATCGAACGGCTGGACAGGGAGCGCCATGGCGCGATCCGCGTCGGCACCGCGACTGAACTGGCCACCCTCGCCCGCCTGTTCGCCGTGATGGGCATGCAACCGGTGGGTTATTACGACCTGACGCCGGCGGGCGTACCTGTGCATTCCACCGCGTTTCGTGCGGTGCATGAAGAGGCGCTCCAAATCAGTCCATTTCGCGTGTTTACCTCGTTGTTGCGCCTGGAATTGATTGACGATCCTGAACTGCGCGCCTTTGCCGAGTCGGTGCTGGCCAAGCGTTCAATCTTTACTGAGGCGGCATTGCGTTTGATCGCACAGGCTGAGACGGCCGGAGGACTGAATGAAGCAGACGCCGCGGAGTTTGTCCTACAGGCACTGGAGACCTTTCGCTGGCATCACAGCGCAACCGTCACCGCCGCGCAGTACCAGACGCTCAGCGCCCAGCATCGTTTGATCGCTGACGTCGTCGCGTTCAAAGGCCCGCACATCAACCACCTGACACCACGCACACTGGATATCGACAGCGTGCAGGCGCAGATGCCAACCCACGGCATCACCCCAAAAGCGGTGATCGAAGGCCCACCACGCCGGCAGTGCCCGATCTTGCTGCGTCAGACCAGTTTCAAAGCGTTGGACGAACCAATCGCCTTCACCGACCAGAGTGAAACCCGCAGCAGCCACAGTGCCCGCTTCGGCGAAATCGAACAACGCGGCGCAGCGCTGACGCCCAAGGGCCGTGCGCTGTATGACCGTTTACTGAATGCCGCCCGCGACGAACTCGGCGACTTCCCCAATGAAGCCAACGCCGCACGCTACAACGCGCTGATGACTCAACACTTTGGCGAATTTCCTGACAGCGTCGAGGGCATGCGCGAACAGGGCCTGGCGTACTTTCGCTATTTCGCCACGGAAAAAGGCGTGGCGGCGGGTAGCCTCAATGCCGCTTCTTTGGAGGATTTGTTACGCGACGGTTATGTGAAAGCTGAACCGCTGGTGTACGAAGATTTCCTGCCGGTCAGCGCGGCGGGGATCTTTCAATCGAACCTTGGGGATGCAGCGCAGGCCCACTATGGCGAACATTCCAACCGACAGGCATTCGAGCAGGCGCTGGGACGCTCGACGATTGATGAATTGGGGTTGTATGCCGAAACCCAGCAACGTTCGATTGAAGAATGCGTTGTCGCGCTTGAATCTCGCCAATAGTGGCCACACGCCATTGTGCGCAACTTCTTGCGCACTCAAATGTGGATAACCGTGTGGACACATCCCTACAGCCCTCGTGATTCGTTCTGTACAGACGAGTGCGCAATAAGTTGCGCAGTACTGCGCAAGAAGTTGCGCACTTCAGACCTCAAATCCGCACGAAAAACAGTTAAAAACCTGATTCAGCGCAGCTTCACCTCCGGCTCCCGGGGACTTAAAAAAAACTGGCACGCTCTTTGATGGCAGTCGGCCACCCATCGGGCGATTTCGCCTCCCGGGCACCTTAAATTTATCCGCAAGGAGAGCACCCCATGGCAACACCAGCGTACATGTCGGTTACCGGCGAAAAACAA
>NZ_JBIUWM010000057.1:0-36450 GCF_044743445.1 Pseudomonas sp. NPDC087615
TTACTAGTTTACCTGCCGGAGCTCGGCGAACTGGATCGCCGCGAAGTGGCGGCTCTAGCGGGGCTCGCGCCATATAACGACGACAGTGGTAATCACAACGGAAAACGTCAGATCTACGGAGGAAGGGCCCGTGTCAGGCATGCGTTATACATGTCCAGCTGGGTCGTGATCCGTTATCAGGCTGACTTCAAAGTCCGCTACGAGGCTCTGCGGGAGAAAGGCAAGAGCGCGAAAGTCGCGCTCATCGCCTGTATGCGGATACTGCTTATCAGACTCAATGCCATGCTGCGAGACGGCACCGAATGGCGGTGACGAATGGCAGGGTAAAGACAGTTGCTCCCACAGGGTTTTATGCTGATTGCAGATGTTGTGTACGACGCTGAAAGCTGTGGGAGCGGGTCGGTTACTGTCCTGCGCCGTTTTCGTGTGGTTATTGAGACGGCTCAGGACATTCACGGGTCCATCGCGTGACCGTCATGTCATTGAATTGCTCACCGATGGTATCGACGCGCAGGCAAGTTCCTTTCTTCGTGTAGTACAAGATGCAGCGCGAGCTATCAAACGAGCAGGTATCCAGTTCGAAGAACTTGCGTGCAGCCAGCTCCCGTTCCACGCCACTGTATTCATAGCCGTCGGTGGTGTGCATCTGCGTCGGCTTCCATCCTTGTTTGACTAGCTTGGACTTGGCTGCCACCAAACGCTCACCGACGGCGATGCCTGCTGGCCCGTGTTTGTCGCTTATCGCCTGTGAGCCACCGGCAAACGCTGGGCTGATGCCCATGCAATAAAGTGCGGCAAGTACGAGGGTTGAAGCCTTCATTGGACAGTTCCTCCGCAGATTTGTAGGTCGATAAAAAGTCCGGATACTCGGCGTAAGGTTGCGGAGGATAGTGATTCTTCTTGCCTGGACCTTCGGGAAGCGCCGCCCACCTTGTTGCTGCTTTAGGCATCGCGCCCGGAATGTCACCGGCCTTGATCTTGTCGATCACGCCTAGCAAAAAAACGGGACTGATTTATTTCCGTAAAATAAATCAGTCCCCTTTGTTATCGATTTCTGGTTTTCATCCTTTTCAGGGCATTTGAAGTTCCAGGAATAAACTTTCATGTCTTTGACTTCTTCGCCGACAGTTCCTACACCTAAACAATCTCCGTTCTTGATGTAGTTGAAGTTGCAGAAACGGACGCCCTCCGTGCAAGACTCGATTTCATTAAAGCCTTTTCTTTGGATGACGTTTTCAACCCCGAACTCACCTGAGTAGGATGGATTCGGCTTCCAGCCATTTTTGATCAAGGCTTTTCGGGCTTTGGAAAATGGCATTCCCTCTTTGATAGGAACGTCTGCTGCGCTTGTAAATAAACTGACGCAACATAAAAGGCTGATGGCTAATATTTTTAGTTTCATTTAACAGTTCCGCCAAAAATCTACCGTCCATGTACATTTGCGTCGCACAGAATGCCTGAGGCAAAAGTTGCGCTCAATATTTCTTACAGATCTTTGATTGACTGTTGGTGAGTGGCTTCTGTCGAGTCGCTCGCAATGCCTTTACGCCCCGACTGGGTTCACGCGTTGTGCGCGGTAAAAATTGCCGGTAATGGGGCAGATTTGTTTAAACGGGAAGGTGCCGCAGTAAGGTCTCGATAAACACCAGCGTTTAAAAAGACATCTCCAAACACTCTCCCAGGCTACACATCCTTGCGCCATTGCCTACAGCTACGTCAGAATCCGCCGGCTTGTGCGCCTTGGGGGCGGGTTCTATTGTGGTTCGGTCGCTGATGAATCAGCGATCGGGTTTCGCAGCCCGGATCAATCAAGGCGCACAGCGCTCCAAATCTCGTTGCCATCTTAGGCAATGGTGCTTTATGGCGGCTGTGCGCGGGATACCTTCGGGTATGCCGGGTGCCTTGATTCCCGGTCTGCGAACCTGCGTACAGCTGCCACCTCCCTTCGTTTCGCAGCGAAATGTGGCGGCTCCAACAATCAAGGAGCTTCACCATGATCAAACCAACACCCAACCCGCCCGAAACCGACTCGGTTTCCCCCTACGAATCCCTCGATTCCAGAAAACTCCACGAAGCCGCCGACCGCGCGCTCGACCATTACCTCTGTCCACCCGGTTCCACGCCGCTGCCACGTAAAAGCCGTGGGATGTACGCCGTGACGGCGGACAACAAAAATGAAGAACTGCTGCTCGATGCCAGTGAAACACTCGCTTCGGCCCAAACCATCGCCCAGAACGTCGCCAGTCTGTTGCCGGCGTCGCAGCGTCGGGCATTGTTGGGGATTGCGCAGTTGATCATGCTCGGGGAATTGGCAGTGAATCGGGCGTTGGATAATTTGCAGTTGCCGGGGTGATGCGCGTATCGGGATCACCTGCTGATTGATTGGGTGTCCGTTCTGGCGCCTTCGCGGGCAAGCCCGCTCCCACAGGGTTTTGGGTTGGTCAGGGATGTTGTGTCCGGCTGTGAAACCTTTGGGCGCTGGGCTGGCAGCGATGGTGATGACACATGCGCTGTTTCTGCTGCCAGAGATATCTGTGTAGGAGCTGCCGCAGGCTGCGATCTTTTGATTTTGATCCTGAAAAACAAGATCAAAAGATCGCAGCCTGCGGCAGCTCCTACAGGGGGCAGGTGAGTAGGGTTTCGAGTTTTGCCAGTGGCGGCGCGTCCTGGTTGCGGTCGAATACTTGAATCCCAACCTTGAGCAACCGCCCATTCTCCACCGTTGCGATCACTTGCTCACACCGCAACAACAACCGCCCCTGATCACACTCCTGCGCTTTCATCCCCATCGGCAACTTGCCTTCAAGCCGCAACTCCGCCAAACGACTTTGCCCGGCCAGTAAAGCAATCGACCGATCCCGCAACACCCCATTGCTCTGCGTCATCAACCCCGCCACGCGCACAGCCGCTGACATCGCCACGGCAATAATCGCCAGCGCCACCAGCACTTCAATCAGGGTGAAACCCGCTTGTTGCGAACGCGCACGCATAAATGGCCCAAAACCAAAGCACAGCCCTCGACGCTAACCCCCGTCCTTGACGGCTTGACGACGAAAACTCCCGAGGATTTTCAACATCCCTGACATATCTTCTTGCAACACTGCGCGTCGAATCGAATCAAGCCAAAGGAATGTCGAGATGGATATCGCACCGTGCAAACCGCCTGAGCAGTCGCCGCGCAAGCCCCGTGGGCAGCAGGGTTTTACCCTGATCGAGATCATGGTGGTGGTGGTGATTTTGGGGATTCTGGCGGCGATGGTGGTGCCCAAGGTGCTCGACCGGCCGGATCAGGCGCGGGCGACGGCGGCGAAGCAGGACATTGGCGGGTTGATGCAGGCCTTGAAGTTGTATCGCCTCGATCACGGCACTTACCCGAGCATGAATCAGGGTTTGAAAGTGCTGGTGGAGCGTCCGGCGGATGCGAAGAACAGCAACTGGCGCTCGTACCTGGAGCGTCTGCCGAATGATCCGTGGGGCCGTCCTTATCAGTACCTCAACCCGGGCGCCAACGGCGAGATCGACATTTTCTCGCTCGGCGCCGACGGTCAGCCGGACGGCGACGGCGTGAATGCCGATATCGGTTCTTGGCAGCTGTAAGGCCGGCCATGAACAGACGTTCGCCTGATGGGGCGAAGCAACAAGGCATGGCGATCATCAGCGCGTTGCTGATTGCGGCCGTGGTGGCGGTGATTGCGGCGGGCATGTTGACGCGCCAGAGCGTGTCGACCCGTGCGCTGGAGGCTGATCAGCAGCGCGTGCAGGGGCGCTGGATTGTGCAGGGCGGCGTGGAGCTCAGCCGTCAATTGCTTTGGGATGCCCGCCAGCGCGATCCGCTGACCCGGCTCGATCAGCCGTGGGCACAGCGCTTGGTGGCTCAGGGTTTCGAGGGGCGACTGGAAGACGAGCAGGGCAAGTTCAACCTGCGCAATCTGGTGGCCAACGAGCGTGTCGATGAGGCGCAGGTGCAGGCGTTTCAGCGCCTGTGCGAGTTGATCGGGATCAGCGCCGGTTTGAATCAGCGCATCCGTCAGCGGGTCATCGAGTCGTACCCGCGCCTGTTGAATCCGCAGATGGCCGAAAACAACCACGGCGTCGACAGCGGTCGGGCGACATCGCCCAATGCCTCGCGCCAACCACAAAATCCGACGTTGCCGATGCTGCGCAGTCTCGATGATTTGCGCAGTGTTGACGGTGTGAATGACGCGGTGATCGGCAAACTGGCGCCTTACATGACGGTGATTCCCGCGACGACCTGGCTCAACGGCAATACCGCCACCGCACCGGTGCTGGCGGCGTATGTGCCGGGGTTGTCGCTGGAGCGCGCGCAGGCGTTGATCAATGAACGTGACACCGGACGCTGGTTCATCAACCGGGGCGACTTCGTTAACCGCTTGCGCATGCCGAATCTGGAAGTCAGCAGCGTCAAGGTCGGCATCACCAGCGACTGGTTTCGCCTGCGCGGTGAAGCGCGACGCGAGCAGCGCCGGGTCAGCCTCGAGGCGTTGTTGCATCGTAGCCAGGACCGGTTGCCGCAAGTGATCTGGTCGCGGGTGGGCGTATGACTCAGATAAGGGTTGCGCTGCCGCCATTGGCGGAACTGGACTTGGACTGCACGGTGAATTGCGCATGGCTGGATCGTCAGGGCCAGGTCAGCCGTGAAGACTGCCTGACATTGGCGCAGTTGGGGCAGATGCCGAAACTGCCGCCGTTGCTGTGTTTTTTGAACCCGGCGGATAGCCTGCTGGCGAGTATCGATTTGCCGCCGCTGCCCGCCAACAAGACCGCCGCGGCGGTGCAGTGCGCGGCGCAGGCGCTGATGCTCGGCGACAGCCGTGAGATGCACATCGCACACAGTCCGCGTGACGAGGCGGGGCGGGTGCAAATCGCGTGGGCGCCGCGTCAACGCCTGCTGCACCTTGCGCATCTTCTCAAGCAGTCCGGCCTGAACCTGCGCGGTTTGTACCCGGCGGCGTACAGCTTGCCGGTGCTGCCGGGCCTTGTCGCGTGTGTGCAGGACGGCCATCTGTTGCTGCGCGAAAGTCTGAAATCGGCGCGGGTGCAACCGTTGTTTGATGAAGGCGTCGACAACACGCTGTGGGAGCCGGGCGTCACGCTGCACTGGATCGGCGCCGCGCCGCCACCCGGTGCCGAACTGCCCATGAGCGAAGCCCTGCGCTGGACCGGGCCGGTACCGGGTTGGGGCTTGCACGGTGTGCTGCAACAGCAAGTCACTGAACATCGTGGTTGGGGGCGGGCGCTTGGCTTGTCGGCGCTGGCCGTGGCGGTGTGGGTGATCGGTTTGAACCTGTATGCCGCGCGCGAAGCCAGTCAGGGGCAGCAGCTCAAGACGCAGATGAATGTGCGGGTGAAGCAGGCCTTCCCCGAATTGCCGGTGATCCTCAATCCGCTGCAGCAGGCCCGCCAGCAATTGGCGGCGCGGCAAAAAGGCGCGGTCGATGACCCGGCGCAGAACTTCAGTCGCCTGGTGTTGCAGGCGGGCACGGGCATGCCGTTCATGGCCGGCAGCGTTGAACGTCTGGCCTATGTCGACGGGACGTTGCAACTGAGCCTGTTGAGCGACGCCCGTCGCAGCGGCAATGACAAGGATTGGCAAAGCGCCTTGGCCCAGGCCGGGATCAGCGCGACGGCCGACGACGAGGGCTGGACGTTGCGCCCGGCCGCTGAAGCCACCGCCAGTGAAACCGAAGACAACAGCAGCGAGGCAGAAGATGAATAAGGCTGCGTTGGCGATGTACCGCGCCCGCTGGCAGGGCTTCAACCGTCAGTTGCAGGCGCGTTGGCAGCCGCTGGCGTTGCGCGAGAAACGCATGGTCGCGGGCATGGCCATCGCGCTGTTCGGGCTGTTGGTCTGGGTGGCACTGATTCAGCCACCGCTGAAAAAAATCACTTACTGGCAAAGCGAAACCCCGAAGTTGCGCGCCCAGACCGAAGCGCTGGAAGTGCTGCTGCGCGAGGTCAATGTGCGCCCGGACGGGCAAAGCGTGGGCCAGTCGCTGGAGCAAACCCTGCAGGCCAGTGGTCTGGCCGGGCACTATCAATTGCAGGCGGCGGATTCGGCTTCGTGGCAGCTGACCTTTGACGCCGCGCCGGCCGACGCGGTGCTCGACTGGTTGCTGAGCCAGCCGTCGCAACTTTCTCTGCAAGTGGTCGAGGCCCGTTTGCAACGCGCGGAAAACGCTTCGACCGAAGTTACTGCCGGCACTTTGTCTGGCACCGTTCGCATGGATCAGGCGCTGGGCGCTAAGGAAGCTTCATGAAGGGGTCAGGATCCAAACTGGCACTGCCGATGCTGCTGATGGCGTTGAGCGCGTGCAGCAACACCAGCACACCGCCGAATCAGCCGCCGCTGCTGGTCGACAGCGAACTCGGCCGGCCGTTGGCCAACACTCAGCGCAGCGGTGATGCGGTGCTTGATCGCGAGCGGGCTCAGGCGCAAGTCAGGCCCGCGCCCAAGCAATTGCACAACATCACCCAGCGCGCTCGTGGTAGCGCCGCCTCACGGGGCAGCGCCGTGCCGAGCAATCCGCTGGGTAATCAACCGGTGACGCTGAATTTTGTCGACGCGGATATTCAAGCGGTGGTGCGCGCCTTGTCACGTTCGACCGGTCAGCAGTTTCTGGTCGATCCACGGGTCAAGGGTAGCCTGACGCTGGTTTCGGAAGGTCAGGTGCCGGCGCACCAGGCCTACGACATGCTGCTGTCGGCTCTGCGCATGCAAGGCTTTGCCGTGGTCGATGTCGGCGGGGTCGCCCACGTCGTGCCTGAGGCCGATGCCAAACTGCTCGGCGGGCCGATCTACAGCGCCGACAAACCTGCCGGCAACGGCATGCTCACCCGCACGTTTCGACTGCAATACGAGAACGCAGTGAACCTGATTCCGGTGTTGCGGCCGATTGTGTCGCCGAACAATCCGATCAACGCCTATCCCGGCAACAACACCGTTGTCATCACCGATTACGCCGACAACCTGACCCGCGTCGCGCAGTTGATCGCCAGCATCGACACGCCAAGCGCCATCGACACCGACGTGGTGCAGATCCAGAACGGCATCGCTGCCGACATCGCGCCGATGGTCGCTGATTTACTCGACACGCCGGGCAATGATCCGACGCAGAAAATCGCGGTGATTGGCGATCCACGCTCGAACACCATCATCATTCGCGCTGGCAGTCCGGAGCGCACGGAACTGGCGCGTAATCTGATCTACAAACTGGATAACGCGCAGAGCAATCCGAGCAATCTGCATGTGGTTTATTTGCGTAACGCGCAAGCGGCGAAACTGGCGCAGGCGTTACGCGGTTTGCTCACTGGCGAAAGCGACAGCGGCACCAGTGACAGCGCGCGTTCGGTGCTCAGTGCCATGGGCAGCAGCGGCAATAATGGTGGTTCGAATGCTCAGAGTGGTACGCAAACCAGCGGCACTACTTCGACCACGTCCAGCAACGGCAGCACTGGCGGCAGTTATGCCCAGGGCAGCAGCGCCACCAGTGGCAGCGCCCAAAGCACCGAGCAAAACGTTGCGTTCAGCGCTGGTGGCGTGACGATTCAGGCTGACGCGACCACTAACACCTTGCTGATTTCCGCGCCGGAGCCGCTCTACCGCAACCTGCGCGAAGTCATTGATCTGCTCGATCAGCGCCGCGCGCAAGTGGTGATCGAAAGCCTGATTGTCGAAGTCGGCGAGGACGATGCCAGTGAGTTCGGCGTGCAGTGGCAGACCGGCAACCTGGGCGGCTATGGCGTGATTGGTGGCGCGAATCTGGGTGGTTCCGGCTTCAATCTCAGCGGCAAGACCAGCATTGATGCGCTGCCGCAGGGTTTGAACCTCGGCTACGTCAACGGCACGGTCGATATTCCCGGCATCGGCAAGATTCTTGATCTGAAAGTGTTGGCGCGAGCGCTGAAGAGCAAGGGCGGCACCAACGTGCTGTCGACGCCGAACCTGCTGACGCTGGACAACGAAGCGGCGAGCATTTTCGTCGGCCAGACCATCCCGTTTGTCAGCGGCAGCTACGTCACCGGCGGCGGGGGCACCAGCAACAACCCGTTCCAGACCGTGACGCGTGAAGAAGTGGGGTTGAAACTCAATGTGCGCCCGCAGATTTCCGAGGGCGGTACGGTCAAACTCGACATCTATCAGGAAGTCAGCAGCATTGACGAGCGCGCGTCCAACAGCGCGAGAGCGGCGGGCATTGTCACCAACAAACGTGCGATCGACACCAGCATCCTGCTCGATGACGGGCAGATCATGGTGCTCGGCGGCTTGCTGCAGGATGGCTACAGCCAGAGCAATGATGCGGTGCCGTGGCTGTCGACCATCCCCGGAATTGGCGCGCTGTTTCGCAACGAGCGCCGGGCGATCAGCAAGACCAACCTGATGGTGTTCCTGCGCCCGTACATCATTCGCGACAGCGAAGCGGGGCGCAGCATCACACTGAACCGCTATGACTTCATGCGCCGCGCACAGGGCGGTTTGCAACCGGAGCGCAGTTGGGCGATGCCGGACATGCAGGCGCCGCAATTACCCACGGCGTCGCAAGGCGTGCCGGTGAGCAGGCCGACGTCGGGGCCGCGCGCCACGATCAAAGCAGTGCCCTTGCAATGAGCGTCCTGCCATACGCCTGGGCCAAGGCTCAACGCATCTTGCTGCGCGACGGGGTGTTGACGGTGTGCCCGTCGACGCCCGGCTGGTCGATCAGCGAGGTGCGACGCCAGTTCGGCGAGGCCAAAGTCACGCGGGTGCGCGATGACGAACTCGACGGTTTGCTCGCCGCCGCCTACGCCGACACGGGCAGCGCCGCGGCGGTGGTCGGCGCTGCTGAAAACGAAGTCGACCTTGATCGTCTGATGCAGGACATGCCGGAAATCACCGATCTGCTGGATACCCAGGACGGCGCCCCGGTGATCCGCATGATCAACGCGCTGCTCACCCAGGCCGCTCGCGATGAGGCCAGCGATATTCACATCGAGCCGTTCGAAACCCATTCGGTGGTGCGCTACCGCGTCGACGGCACCCTGCGTGACGTGGTCTCGCCGCGCAAGGCGTTGCACGGTGCATTGGTGTCGCGGATCAAGATCATGGCCCAGCTCGACATCGCCGAAAAACGCCTGCCGCAGGATGGGCGGATTGCTTTGCGTGTGGCGGGCCGGCCGATCGATATTCGCGTCTCGACCGTGCCCACCGGCCATGGCGAACGGGTGGTGATGCGTCTGCTCGACAAGCAGGCCGGGCGCTTGCACCTCGAAACCCTTGGCATGGACGCGCAGGTGCTGGCCAAGCTCGATCACCTGATCCGCCAGCCCCACGGCATCGTGCTGGTCACCGGCCCCACCGGCAGTGGCAAGACCACCAGCCTTTACGCGGCGCTGGCGCGGCTGGACGCGAGCACCAGCAACATCCTCACCGTCGAAGACCCGGTGGAATACGACCTGCCGGGGATCAGCCAGATTCAGGTCAACGCCAAAATCGACATGACCTTTGCCCTCGCACTGCGGGCAATTTTGCGCCAGGACCCGGACATCATCATGATCGGCGAGATCCGCGATCTGGAAACTGCGCAAATCGCCGTGCAAGCGTCGCTGACCGGTCACCTGGTGCTGGCGACCCTGCACACCAACGACGCGGTGTCGGCGGTCAATCGCTTGATCGACATGGGTGTGGAGCCGTTTCTGCTGGCCTCGTCGATGCTCGGCGTGCTGGCGCAACGGCTGGTGCGCAGGTTGTGTAATCAATGCAAACAGGAAGATCCGGCGACACCCGGGACTTGGCGCCCGGTGGGTTGCGCCGTCTGCAACAACACGGGTTACAGCGGCCGAACCGGCATTCACGAACTGTTCTGCATCGACGATGACATTCGCACGTTGATTCACCAAGGCGCGGGGGAGCAAGCCTTGCGCGCGGCTGCCGCCAAGGCCGGGATGTTCAGCCTGCGCGAGGACGGTGAGCGCTGGATTCGCAGCGGTGCCACCGCCCCCGAAGAAATCCTGCGTGTGACACGGGACGCCTGATGAATCGCTATCGCTTTGAAGCCGCCGACGCCAGCGGAAAAATCGAATCCGGGCATCTGGAGGCTGACAGTCAAACCGCCGCGTTCAGTGCCTTGCGTGGGCGCGGCTTGACCGCGTTGTCGGTGCAAAAGGAAAGCAACGTCGCCAGCCACGGTGGCGGCGGATTGTTCAGCGCCAAGCTCTCGGACAACGACCTGGCCTGGGCCACCCGGCAACTGGCGAGCCTGCTCGGCGCCAGTCTGCCACTGGAAGCGGCGTTGAGTGCCACGGTCGAGCAAGCCGAGAAAAAGCACATCGCCCACACCCTCAGCGCCGTGCGCGCCGATGTGCGCAGCGGCATGCGTCTGGCCGAGTCCCTGGCGGCGCGACCACGGGATTTTCCCGAGATCTACCGCGCGTTGATCGCGGCGGGGGAAGAGTCCGGCGATCTGGCGCAGGTGATGGAACGACTGGCCGATTACATCGAAGAACGCAACAACCTGCGCGGCAAGATTCTCACGGCGTTTATCTACCCCGGTGTGGTCGGGTTGGTGTCGATCGGCATTGTGATTTTCCTGCTCAGCTACGTGGTGCCGCAGGTGGTCAGTGCGTTTTCCCAGGCGCGGCAAGATCTGCCGGGGCTGACGCTGGCGATGCTCAATGCCAGTGATTTCATTCGCAGTTGGGGCTGGTTGTGCGCGGCATTCATGGCCGGCGGATTCTGGAGTTGGCGTTTGTATCTGCGTAATCCGGCGGCGCGCTTGAGTTGGCATCATCGGGTGCTGAAGTTGCCGCTGATCGGGCGTTTCATTCTGGGGCTGAACACTGCGCGTTTTGCCTCGACGCTGGCGATTCTCGGTGGCGCCGGGGTGCCGTTGTTGCGAGCACTGGAGGCAGCGCGGCAGACCTTGTCCAACGACCGCTTGAGCCTGAGCGTCAGCGATGCCACGGCCAAGGTGCGCGAAGGTGTCAACCTGGCGGCGGCGCTGCGGGTGGAGAATGTGTTTCCGCCGGTGCTGATTCACCTGATCGCCAGCGGCGAGAAAACCGGTTCGCTGCCACCGATGCTGGAGCGGGCGGCGCTGACCCTGTCCCGGGATATCGAGCGCCGGGCGATGGGCATGACCGCGCTGCTTGAGCCCTTGATGATTGTGGTGATGGGTGGGGTGGTGCTGGTGATTGTGATGGCGGTGTTGTTGCCGATCATTGAGATCAACCAGTTGGTGCAGTAGCGGGTTTTGCGGTTGTCTGATCGGGCCCGTTCGCGAGCAAGCCCGCTCCCACAGGGGGAACGCATTTCAACTGTGGGAGCGGGCTTGCTCGCGAAGAGGCCAGTCAGGGCAATAAATAATCCAGATTTTTTCCCAGGACTTCAGCATCACCCGACCGTTGACTCAACCATCCTCGGGTTCTCCTTTCTGTCATCTGCAACGACCCGTCAACGGCTCCAGCCCGATTCAGCCAAAGCCTTGATCCAGACACTGCGCATATCCCCCTGAACACCCGAGAAATCCCCCCGAAAATCACCGCGCACCTCCCGAGGTTTTTTCCTTTATCTGTCACCGGAACCTGCGAATTTCTCAGTGCGACTTAACCAGGGCCAACGCCAGCGAGGGCCAGGTGAGTCTTTCAAGTGTCATGCAGCCCCTGAAACCCTGTGTTCACACCCTAGTTGAAAAGGAGATTCTTCATGTTCAAGCGCACTCTGATCGCAGCTTCCCTGACCGTCGCCGCTCTGGCCTCTGCTCAAGCCATGGCCGTTACCGGTGGTGGTGCAACTCTGCCAGCCGCTCTGTACAAAGGTTCTGCCGACAGCATCCTGCCAGCCAACTTCAGCTACGCCGCCATCGGTAGCGGCGGTGGCAAAACGGCTTTCCTGACCAACAACCCAACCGGTTTCGGCACCACCGGCACTGTGCACTTCGCCGGTAGCGACTCGATTCTCAGCGCTTCGGAAATCAACACCTACAACACCAACTTCGGTGCTTCGTACGGCCCGCTGATCCAACTGCCATCGGTTGCCACTTCGGTTGCCATTCCGTACAAAAAGGCCGGCCAGACTGCTCTGAACCTGACCAGTGCGCAGTTGTGCCAAGTGTTCTCCGGCGAGAAAACCACTTGGGGCGCGCTGCTGGGCACTGCTGATACCACCGCCATCCGCGTGGTTTACCGCAACGTTTCCAGCGGCACTTCGGAAATCCTGACCCGCCACCTGAACGCGGTTTGCCCGACTCAGTTCAACACCAGCTCCACCTTCACCAGCGCCCGTATCGGCGGTATCGCCTTGCCTTCGAACTGGGTTGGTGTCGCCAACACTTCCGAAGTTGCCACCACCGTAAACGCTGTAGACGGTTCCATCGGTTATGTCGGCCCGGACGGTGTTGATGCGACCAGCAACGCGGTTGTTGCTCGTGTGAACGGTGTTCAGCCGACTTCGGCTAACGTCAACCTGGCACTGGCCGCTGTTGCTGCTCCTTCTACCGCTACTCAGGCTGCCAACCCAGCCAACTGGTCGCCAGTGGTACCTAACCCTGCCGTGGGTTACAAACTGGCTGCCTACACCAACTTCATCTTCGGCCAGTGCTACAAGGATGCAGCGGTGGCCGCTGACGTCAAAGCCTTCCTGACCACTCACTACAGCAACCCGGGTAACAACACCGCGACTCAGGCGCACAAATTTGTCGCTGTGCCTAACGCCTGGAAAACCGCTGTAACCGCCAACTTCATCACCAACACTTCGGGCTACAACCTGGACATCAATAACGCCAGCGTCTGCAACGCTATCGGTCGTCCTTTGTAAGCTCAAGCTGGCGTAATCGAAATGGCGGCAACCTTCGGGTTGCCGCCATTTTTTTGCTCGAATACACCCCGAACATGAAGTTTGTGTGACATCCGTTCGGTCGTGACCCTCGCCAACTGCCTATGTCGTAACAGCAGGTTTTTGCACGCCTGCGGCCTTGCGTGGCAACCCAAGTGTGGCAATCAAAAAGGATCTCGTAGTGATGCTCGCTCGCCCATCCCGTCGTCGTACCAACGTTCAGTCCTTCAAGCGTGATGCCGTGGACCCGGCGCTGTGGCTGCTCAAGCCGTTGGCGCAAGCGGTGGCGTTGTGTCTGGTGGCGGGCAGCGCGCACGCGCAGACGGCCTTCAGTTCGAGTTGGTTCGCTGCCAAGGGCGCCGCACAGCAAGCAGCGGCAGCACGGCCGAGCGTCGGTGGTTTGCCGGGGATGACGCCGCCATTGGCTCAGCAACAGAAGGCCAATCAGCAGTTGCAGCGGTCGATCCAGACCTTGAACAACACCGTTGCCGCGATTGCAGCACAGCAAGCGGCGCAGGCGGCCGGGCGCGCAACGGCGCTGGGTTCGGTGCAGTTTGTCCCGGACGGTCTGGGCGAGGGCGGTTTGAAGGTCGATAACAGCCTTGCGCAAGGTTGGCAGAACGCCAAGGGGCCGCAACAGACGCAGGCCGACGGCAAGACCACGGTGAAGATCGAGCAGACCGCCGACAAGGCGATCCTCAACTGGGAAACCTTCAACGTCGGTCGTAACACCTCGGTCGAGTTCGCCCAACAAGCGAACTGGGCAGTGCTCAACCGCGTCAATGATCCGAACGCACGCGCCAGCCAGATCCAGGGCCAGATCAAGGGTGACGGCACGGTGATGCTGATCAACCGCAACGGCATCGTCTTCAGCGGCAGCAGCCAGGTCAACGTGCGCAACCTGGTGGCGGCGGCAGCGAATATCACCGATATCCAGTTCCGTGATCGTGGCCTGTACTTCGACAGCACCGGCACGGCGCCGACCTTCACTGATGCCGTCGGCAAGGTGCTGGTGGAGCGCGGCGCCTCCATCGCGACGCATAAACCGGCGGCCTCCACCGATGCTGGCGGCTATGCCTTGCTGCTCGGCAACGAAGTGCAGAACGACGGCAGCATTAGCACCATCAAGGGCCAGACGGTATTAGCGGCCGGTGACCGTTTTTACATCCGTAAAGGTTCGGGCACCGAAGGCAATGCGCTGTCCACCACCTTCGGTAACGAAGTCACTCCGGCCTTCAAGGCCGGCGCTGTGGCGGGCAAAGTCACTAACAATGGGTTGATTCAATCCGCCACCGGCGACATCACCCTGACCGGTCATGAAGTGGTGCAGAACGGCGTGTTGCTCGCCAGCACTTCAGTCGCGACACGCGGCACGATTCACCTGACGAACCCGATCACCGACACCAGTGGCAGCGTCACGCTGGGGCAGGGCAGTGCCACGGCGATCATGCTCGACAGCAGCGATCTCACGGCCCTCGACAGTCAGCGCGACGCGGCCCTGACCGCCGTCAGCGCGAACAACCGGATTCGTGGCGATCAGTCGCGCATCGAAATCCAGAGTGGCGCCAGCGTCGAGTTTCAGAACGGCTCGATCACTCTGGCCACTGGTGGTCAGGTCGCGGTCAATGCCCGGCGCCGCAGTCTGGTGCGTGACGGCGCGATGATCGATGTGTCCGGTGCCCTCGGCGTCAAAGTGGCGATGGAAAACAACAACATCAAGATCAATGTGCAGGGTAACGAGCAGCGCGATGCCTCGGTCAACCGTGAGAAAGGGGCGCTCAACAGCAATGACATCTGGGTCGATGTGCGCGAGCTGGTCTACGTACCGGCCGGCACCAACGGCTATGCCACGGATCGTTGGTACACGGCGGGCGGTTTGCTTGAAGTCGGCGGCTACCTCGGCACTCAGGGCCACAGCGTTGGCGAGTGGATGGCGCAGGGCGGCACGGTGAGTTTTGCCGGCAACGATGTGGTCACTGAAAAGGGCTCGCTGATCAACCTGTCCGGCGGCACCCTGGATGTGCAGAGCGGGCAGATCCGCCAGAGCTGGTTGCGTGGCGCGGATGGGCGCTTGTATGAAGTCTCCCGTGCTCCGGGGGATCTGCTCTATACCGGGCTCTACAAAGGTTATGAAGACAACAGCGAGCGCTGGGGCCAGACGACCTACTTCTACAATCCGCTGATTGCGCCGCGCTCGCGTTTCGAGTCGGGGTACACCGTGGGTCGTGATGCCGGGCAACTGGTGATCGCCACCGCCAACGCCGTGCTCGACGGGCAGATGATTGGCGAGGTGTATCAGGGCGAGCGGCAGAATCAGGCGCCGAAACCGTTGCTTGATGGCTACGAACAGAGCCAGACGGCGCTGGCGCGTCGTGCGCAATTGATTGTCGGCAGTTATGACCCAGCGTATGTGGCGGCGGCGAGTGGATTGCTTTACACGCTCAATCCGTTGCTGGATCAGGTGCAGATTGGCGGCGAGCGTCCGGTTGCCGGCAGTGATCTGGATCTGGCCGGCGCGGTATCTGATTCGCGCAAGGGCAAGTTGTTTCTGGATAACGAGCAGCTCAATGGCTTCCGCCTCGGCGCGCTCAAGGTGTCGGCCAAGGATCAAGTCGCCGTGGATGGCGCGCTCACGGTCGATGCCGGTGGCGACATCACCTTGTATGCCCCGGATGTGCAAATGGGCGCCGACCTGACGGCTCGCGGCGGCAGTGTGCGGTTGGGTAACGTGCTCAATCAGTTCAACGGCTCGACAACCACCGACACGCAAATCACGGCGAAATCCGGCCAGTCGACACAGGTAGTGATTGCCGAAGGCGTGCGACTGGATACTCGCGGTGTGTGGAGCAACCTGCGCACTAATCCGGACGATGGCGCGAGCCTGGCGTACCTCAACGGTGGTCTGGTGTCGATTCGCAGCAGTGGCGATATCGATCTCGACGCCGGCAGTCTGCTCGATGTGTCCTCTGGCGGCGCGCTGCTCGCCAACGGCAAGACCCGGGGCGGCAAGGGCGGTGATTTGACGCTGGAATCCAGCGCCATTAGCGCACCGGGCCAATCGCATTTGAACCTTGATGGCGAAGTGCGTGGCTACGGTGTGACGGGCGGCGGCACCCTCACCGTGCAGGCTAACAAGATACTCATCGGGCAGACCGACAAGGTGCTGGCCGACAACACCCTGCAGTTGTCTGCCGACCTGTTCAACAAGGGGTTCAGCGCTTACAACCTGATCGGTCTGAGCGGGCTCGATGTTGCCGAAGACACGGCGATTGACGTGAGCATGCCGGTGTACCGCTTCGCCGATGCCGCGCCGAATCAGGTCAGCGGTGTTGATCCGCAATCGGCACTGGAACTGTGGACGCCAACGCTCTTCCAGGAAAACCCGATCAAGGGAGTGCTGACCCAACGTGCCGGTGCCAGCCTGGCATTGCAGGGCGGGGCCAGTCTGGTCGGTCTGATCGACGCGGCCAACAGTGCGTTGACGCTTGGCCGTGGTTCGCGCATCAGCGTCGATCCGGGGCAGAGCATCAAGCTTCGCGGTGCCGGGCAGATCACGGTTGAAGGTGAGCTCAATGCCTGGGGCGGCACGGTGGATATCCGCCAGCAACCGTTCGGCTCGATCAAACCGGATACGTCGATTCAATTGGCCGATCCAAATGCACATAACCGTTCTATCTGGATCGGCGAGCAGGCGGTGCTGGATGTCGCCGGACGCGCCAACACCGCGCTCGATGCCTTAGGTCGAACCTACGGACAGGTCGGCAAGGGTGGCAGCATCATCATCGGCGGTGAAATCGATTCGAAACGGGCGACTGCCACGGCTGCCGACGCCTACGTGATTGTGCGTCCGGGCGCGCGGCTTGATGCCTCTGGCACCGAGGCGATTCTGGATGTCGCCGGTCAGGGGCCAACCCGCGTTGCGACGGATGGCGGGCGCATCAGCCTTAGTTCCTACAACGGCCTGTTCATTGATGGTCACTTGCGTGCGGCGGCGGGCGGTGTCGGCGCTGCCGGCGGTCGTCTGGACATCGCCCTTGAGACGCCGCTTTACGCTGACTCGGCAAGCAATGCGGTGCGGGCGCCGAGGGAGATCATCATCGGCCAAGGCGCAGGTGATGAATCGCTGGCCGTCAATCTGCGACCGGGCGAGGGCGCCGAAGGCTTGCGCTATGGCCAGGCTCGTCTGAGTGCCGACGGCTTGATGGCGGGCGGTTTCGATAACCTGAGCCTGTTGAGCAACGGCCTGCTGTCGTTTGACGGCGACGTTAGTCTGCACATGAACCAGAGCCTCAATCTGTACGCCGGGGCGTTGTCGCTGGCCGAAACGTCCAGGGAAACGACACGTGTCGACTTGAGCGCTCCGTACTTGCGTTTGTCCGGTGTGGGCAGCTACTTCGCGGGCGTCAACAGGATCCGGCCGCGGTTGACCAATAACCCGACGGCTCAACTGTCGGACGCGACATTCAATGCGTCGGCAGACTTGCTGGACGTGGGTAATGGCCTTTCCGTCGGTACGCAGGGTTCGATTCTGCAACTCAATGCCCCGGCTGTTGAGTACAGCCGCCGGGCGTTCGGTGTGGTGTCTCTCGACAGCCGCGGCGACCTGCGTTTCCTCGCGCCAAACGATGGTGCCGAGAAAACCCGGCTGTGGACGCCGGGTGACTTGAATCTTGGTGCTGCGCAGATCTATCCAGGCACTGGCGTCCAGGCTGAAGTGCGGGTCGGCTATCAGGGCGCCGTTGCGGTATCCGACCACACCCTGCGCATCAGCGGCCACGGCGCGGCGCCCGCTGAGGTGCCGTACTCGGTTTTCGGCAATCTGAGCTTTTCCGCTGCGTACATCGAGCAGGGCGGTGTTGTGCGGGCACCGTTGGGCAAGATTGTCCTGGGCGACGATTTGCTGACTACCAGCCACGAGGTACGCCTGCTTTCTGGCAGTACAACGTCGGTAAGCGGTGCCGGTCTGGTCATGCCCTACGGCGGCACTACCGACGGCATCGATTATCTCTACAACGGCAAGTCCGTGGTGTTGAACGGCATCACTGGCGAAAAAAACGGTGTGGCAATCGGTGGGCAATACGTTGATGTGCAGAGTGGTGCCCTGATCGATCTGTCCGGTGGTGGCGATCTTCGCGGCGCTGGTTTCATCTCCGGGCGCGGCGGTTCTACCGATGCGCGTTTCAATCCGCTGGTGCGCAATGCCACCGACGGCACTTTCAGCTTGCCGGGGCTGACGAGCAATCCGGTCTACGCCATTGTTCCGGGCAATCAGAGCCGCTATGCGCCAGTGCTGGCGGAAGCGGGCGCGGTCGATCCGCGCGTGGGTCAGCAAATCACCATTGGCGCCGGTGTCCCGGGGTTGGCGGCGGGCACTTACACGCTGTTGCCATCCACCTTTGCCCTGTTGCCGGGGGCGTTCCGGGTCGAAGTCAACGGTCAGGCAACACCGACTGCGACGACGGCGGCGCTGCAACTGCGCAATGGTTCGTGGACCAGCAGCGGGCAGATGTCGATTGCCAATACCGGCCTGCGCGACAGCCTGGCCAGTCAGGTCATCCTGACGTCGGCGGACATGCTGCGCCGTTACTCGCAGTACAACGAAACCGGGCTTACCCCATTCATCCGCAATGATGCCGCCAGGCGCGGGGTACCCCGTGCATTGGCGCCTATGGACGGCAAGACCCTGGATCTGCGTTTGAGTACCGGTGGTCAGCAAGACATTGCTTTGCAGTTCAACGGGCGCGCGCTGTTCAACGCCGCTGAGGGTGGGTTGACCGGGACGGCGGTGGTGCGCGGTGGTTATGCCGGTAGTGACCTGGAAATCCTCGGCGCCGGGCAGGCGCCGACCGCGCACGTCGCTGGTGTGTCGTTGTACGCCGACACGCTGAATAACCTCAACGCCGGGCGTTTGACCCTCGGTGCAATGCCGGACGTTGTGTACAACACGTCAGGCAATATCATCAGTTTCCTCGGCACCACCTCCAATATCGTGTTGCGTGAGGGGGCCGTCCTTTCTGCGCCGGAAGTCTTGCTGCGCACCACCTTGACCACTGGCGGTATCACGGTCGAGGCGGGTGCCGGGATCAACACGCTCGGTCGCGGCAACGTACCTTACGATTCAACGGCGGGCTTTATATATCAGCCGGGGGCATCAAGCCTGTTGCTCGTGTCGAACGGCTGGACCAACGTGCTCGCGCCACAAGCGGGCTCAAATCTGAGCGGAGCTGGCAGTATCCGAATTGGCACCTGTGCTGCTGATTCATGCAGTAATCCGGCGCTGCTTTATTCGAACGGCAGCATCACCGCTGCCACGGATAACCAGTTTGAGCTCGGTGAAGCCGTGCGCTTCGGCACGCGTCATCTGGCGTTGTCGGTCGGTTCGGTGAATGCCGGCAGCACTGAGGCGCTGGCGGCGGCAGGCAATCGCGTACCGGCAGGTTTGACCCTCAACCAGAACGTGCTTGATCGACTGTTGCGCGGCGATACCCAATTTGGCGCACCGGCTCTGGAAACCTTGAGCCTGACTACCCGCGATGCCTTCAATTTCTACGGCAGCGTAAGCCTCGACACGCTTGATCCGCAGACCGGCCAAAGCAAACTGCAGAACCTGGTGCTCATTACTCCGGCGATCTACGGTCTGGGCGATGCCAACGATGTGGCGACCATCCACACCAATAACCTGATCTGGAACGGCGCCACCCAAACACCCGGCAGCGTCATCACTGGCGGCGCCGGCACGGGCAGCGGCACGCTGGATATCCAGGCGCAACGCATCGAACTGGGTTACGGCCCGATGCCACAGCCGAGCGGCCTGGATCAGAACAATCGTCTGGCGCTGGGTTTTGCCAACGTCAACCTGACGGCCAGCGAACGCATCACCGCCAACCACAAGGGCAGTCTGGCGGTGTATCAGGAGCAGGGCGCTTACGACCCGGACAAGGGCTACAGCTACAGCGGCGGCAATCTGAACCTGCGCACGCCGCTGCTCACCGGTGAAGCGGCGTCGGTCAGTTTGCTCAAGGCCGGCAACAGCCTGACGCTCAGCAGTGGCGGGGCTTACGGGGTGGCGGATGCCTTGGGTGCGGAACTCAACCTTGAGGCTCGCAACATCGTTCTCGATAGCCGTATCGCCTTGGCCAGCGGCAAACTGACCGTGAAGTCCGAAGATGATTTAAGCCTTGGCAACGCCGCCGTGCTGGATCTGACCGGGCGTACCTTGCCGTTCAACGATGTCAGCAAGTACAGCTGGGGCGGTGACATATCGCTGTACAGCGCCAACGGCAATATTCGTCAGGCGGCGGGCTCGCGAATCGATCTGTCGGCGAAGAACAATCAGGCCGGTAATCTCAGCGTCGTCGCGTTGGCCGATGCGGCCGGGATGGTCGATCTGCAAGGCGAGATCCTTGGTGGCAGCAGCGGTTATTACGACGCCGGGGGCACGTTGGTGCCGTACAAGGCCGGCGGCGTTGACATTCGCGCGCAGCGTCTGGGGGGTGATGCCACTGAACAGTTCGCCGCGCTCAACCAGCGTTTGAATGCCGGGCAGGTCTTCGGCAGCCGCAGCTTGCAGCTCAAGCAAGGCAACCTGCTCATCGGCGACGGCCTCAAGGCTGGCGAGGTCAATGTCTCGGTGGACAATGGCAGTCTGACGGTGTCCGGTCTGATCGACGCCAGTGGTGAGCGTGTCGGCAGTATTCATCTGTCGGCGAAAAACGCTCTGACCCTGGCCGGCAACAGCGTGCTCGATGCCCATGGTCGTGTGCTGCGGGTCGACAGCTACGGCAAAATCATCGATGCGCCGAACCGGGCGACGGTCGAGCTCAATTCCGGTGATGGTCTGCTCACCCTGGCTTCTGGTGCGCGGATCGATCTGCGTCACGGCACTGATGCGGTACCTGGCATTCTCGCGGGGCAAAACGATGGAATGCTGCGTGGCACGCTGGAGCTGAACGCGCCGCGGTTGGGCAGCAATGACATCGCCATTGATGCCCGTGGTGCGTTGACCATTCAGGGCGCACGTTCCATCGGTCTCAATGGCGTGCGTCGCTACACCGATGCTCTCGATGGCACCGATCAGGCCGTCACTGGCCGCCCGTATCAAGTGATCGATCAAGCCATGCTCGATCGCATTCACGGTGACAGCAACAACTTCATCAACGCCGCTCTGGGCAACAATGATCTGTTGCAACGCAAACTCGCCGGGCTGAACAACGCCACCTATGCCGATGCGTTCCATCTGCGCCCGGGCGTAGAGATTGCCAGCAAGACTGCCGACGGCGACCTGGTGGTGGAGGGTGATCTGGACTTGTCTGGCTATCGCTACGCGAGCCTCAATCCGCACACGCGACTGGACCCGTCGGTTTACGGCTCGGGTGAGGCCGGCAGTCTGGTAATCCGCGCCGGCGGCAACCTCGATATTTACGGCAGCATCAACGACGGCTTTGCGCCGCCACCGCAAACCCAGGATGACGCCGGTTGGAAACTGATCACCGGTGTGCAGCCGTTCGGTGGCGATCTTATCGTGCCGGGCACTGGCGTTTCACTGGCCGAAGGCACGCAGTTTCCGGTGGGCGCCGTGCTTAATTACGACGTGATGATTCAAGGCGCGGTATTGGCCAGCGGCACCTTGCTGCCGACTCAAGCGGTATTGGCCCAGGCCTATACCTTTGGCGCTGGCACCGTGCTGGCGGCGGCGATTCATGACGGCAATGGCAATCTGTTGTTTGCCGCCGGCACCTTGCTCTCTGAGAGTGTGACGTTGCCGGCGTCAACGCGCCTGGGGGCGGGGATTCGCCTGAACAACGCCACGTCGCTGCAAGCTATGACCTGGCCAAAAGGCGTGCCGCTGCCGGCCGTATACGATGTGGATGTGGGAACCGTTTCCGGGGTGAAATTGAGCGGTTCACTGGCATTGCTGCGCGGGTCACTCATTCCGTCCATGACGGACGTAAAGTTGGCTGATGGGACAACGATTATCGAATTGCGGTCGTTCAACGGCACCCAGCAGGGCAAGAACTGGGCGGTGGCGAGCATGCTGCCTGCAGGCACTGCCTCGTGGTCGATGCGTGTGGTGGCCGGCGCTGATCTTGACGCGGCGGATAATCGCACGGTCCAGCCGTTGACCAGCGGTGGTCATCTGCGGCTGGCGGACACTCACTATGGTGCGACGATTACGCAGGGCGTAGCGAAACTGGTCTGGGCCGTAGACAATCAGTACGGCTTCCCGGCCTACGAACCCATCCCCGACGAGTATCTGATTCTTTGTGAAATCGGCCCAAGCGATTGTGCGCCGATGGCGCGTTGGGTCTGGGCGCCGGGTAGCGGCATGGGCGCTGATTACGAGCCGGTTCCTGATGATTATCTGATCCTCTGCGAACTGCAGCCGGACCTGTGTCTGGAAAACAACCCGCAAAAATCCGCCAAGGTGCATACCCAGATGTTCAGCGTGCTGCGAACCGGCACGGGCGATCTCGACTTGATGGCGGCCGGCAATCTGAGTATGGATTCGCCTTTCGGTGTGTACACCGCAGGGACGCAGTCGGCCAATGTCGACCCGCTCTACAACCAGATGCGCGGGCACCTGTCCGATACAAACTCGGTTTTAGGCAGCACGGGAGCCGACTACGAGAAATGGGTCAACGGCGGCACTGACAGCCTCTATCAGGCCTGGTATCCGCAACTGGGCGGCAACCTCAGCATCAATGCCGGTGGCTCGATCTCCGGCGATTCGGTGGGGCGTAAAGAGCAGAAGTCGGGCGGTACTCGTGAGCAGATAGCCAGTGTTGCCGTTGGCAACTGGCTGTGGCGTCAAGGCACGGGGAATGCCGATGTTCCAACGGCCTGGTGGATCAATTTCGGCAGCTACATCACTCAACCGATACCCGACAGCAATATGAGTACCGAGCCGTACCTGGTGGGTTTCACCGGCTTTGGTACGTTGGGCGGCGGCAACATCAGTCTGCGCGCCGGGGCCGATGCGGGCATGTTGAAGCCGCTGGGAGACGCGACGAGTTACCTGCGCAGCCAAGGGCTCAACGTTGCAGTCGGCAGCACCGGCAGGGTCGGCAGCGATGGCCGCGTGCAAATGACGGGTGGCGGTGACATGGATATCCGCATTGGCGGCCAGCTCAACCCGTCACTGCAGGCCCGGGCTGGCGATACCGGCGGGGCGCGGCCGTTTCACGACCTGCAAGGTGCGTTGGTCAACCTGCGCGGCGCGGTGCAATTGACTGGCGGCGCCTTGGGCGGTATCGATCTGCAGTACGGCGCCGCGTCACGTTCGCATGACATCAGGGAAACCCGTGCGCTTGACCCGTTTACATCAACTACAAGCACAGCCTCTGGTGGTCTGGTATTGATCCCCGGTGACTCGGGGATGAGCCTCAGCACCCGTGGCGATCTGGTACTGGGCGGAGCAGGCGACCCGGGACGCGTCAGCCTGCAGAACGCTACCCCGGTCTTTGATGCCAATGGTGACATCCAGAGAGGCGGGATCCTCAGTGGGTTTTCATTGTGGACCGAGCACACCGCCATCGACTTGTTTTCGGCCGGGGGAAACCTTACGCCTTCTACCCAAATGGCAGAGTTTAATGAGTTCAACAACTTCAGTTTACCGCTGGGGCGAAACACATCGCCTACAGACGGTCGATTCGTCTATCCGTCGATTTTGCGCGCAGTGGCGGGTCAGGGATCGATTTATGCCGGGCCTTCAGCATCGGTAAAAAGGAACGATTTCCCGCTGTCCGCCTACTCGTTGCTCTTGGCGCCGTCGACAGCTGGCCAGTTGGAAATGCTGGCGGGCGATTCCATCTACGCCGGCGGCTATGCGATCAATCAGTCCGGAGCAAGTCCAGCGTCCATTGCCACGCCGTTCAATCCGGCGTTCAACCGCTTTGACAACAATGCGCAAGTCAGACCCGTCGCCACCAATTACAGCAGTGACGGCGTCGCATCGGACGGCAACTTGCGTTATCCGTTGTTCGCATTTGGCCCCAACACGTATTCGGGTCTCAGCAAAGTGCAGGGGCCCGCACGCTTCTATGCATTAACTGGCGATCTGGTGGGCGTGCGCAACGGTGAAACTCTGAATTTCACTACGTCCAAACGTACTTGGTATGAGGCGGCGGGGCCGGTGTGGATGATTGCCGGTCGCGACATCGTGGCGTCCGGGACCAATCTGGGCCAGCCCACTCAAGTCCAGTCGGATGAAATGGGTGTCGGGCGAGAGCTCATCACCTCCGCTGGCAACCTGTTCATTCACAATAATCCGCGAGACGTTTCACGGGTTTCGGCAGGTCGCGACATCCTCTATAGCAGTTTCGATATCGCCGGGCCGGGTGTTCTGGATATCAACGCCGGACGCAACATTCTCATGGAAAACCGTGCCAGCATCACCAGCCTCGGGTCGTTGGTGGCGGGTGATAATCGTGCGGGTGCCAGTGTGGTGCTGCAGGCCGGCGCGGGGGGGCAAGGCCCGGATTATGCGCAGTTCATCGCGCGCTATCTGAGCCGGCAGAATCTCGCCAATCCGGATACTTCCCTTACCGGGCAACCGGGCAAAGTGGTCAAGACCTACCTCGACGAGTTGCAGAGCTGGCTGACCCTCGGCTACGGCTTCAGTGGCAATGCAGAACAGGCGCAAGCGTTCTACGCCGCGCTGCCGAGTGCCCAGCAGGCGATTTTCGCGCGGCAGGTGTACTTCGCCGAATTGCGTGCCGGCGGCCTGGAATACAACGATGTCGACGGCCCGCGTCAGGGCAGTTACTTGCGCGGTCGCAATGCCATCGCGGCGCTGTTCCCGACCACCGATGTGGCCGGCAATCCGATCCGCTACGACGGCGACATCACGCTGTACGGCGGAGCAGGGGTCAAGACCCTGTTCGGCGGCGACATTCAGATGCTCACGCCGGGCGGTGGTCAGGTGTTCGGCATCGAAGGCGCGGCGCCGCCATCGACGGCGGGGATCATCACCCAGGGTTCGGGCAATATTCAGCTCTACTCGCAAGGCAGCATTCTGCTCGGTCAGAGCCGGATCATGACCACCTTCGGCGGGTCGATCCTCGGCTGGTCGGCCGAAGGCGACATCAACGCCGGTCGCGGTTCGAAAACCACCGTGGTCTACAGCCCGCCAAAACGCGTGTACGACACCTGGGGCAACGTGAGCCTGTCGCCATCGGTGCCGAGCACCGGCGCCGGTATCGCCACGCTTAACCCGATTGCCGAAGTGGCGCCGGGCGATATCGACCTGATCGCGCCGCTGGGCACCATCGATGCGGGCGAGGCGGGGATTCGTGTGTCGGGCAACGTCAACATCGCCGCGCTGACGGTGGTCAACGCCGCCAACATCTCGGTGCAGGGCAAGTCGACGGGTGTGCCAGTGGTTTCGGCGGTCAATACCGGGGCGATCACCTCGGCCAGTTCCGCCGCATCGTCTGCCACGCAAGCGGCAGAAGACGTCGCCCGTCAGCAGCAGGCAGCGTCGCGGCAGAACCAAGCGTCGGTGTTCACCGTGCAGGTGCTGAGCTTCGGCAACGAACAGCTCGCACCGTCCCGCGATGGCGCCAGCCTTGCGCCGACGCCGGGCTACAACCCGAACAGCCCGGTACAGGTGCTGGGCGCCGGGGCGCTGGATGAACACGCCAAACAGCAGTTGACCGAGGAGGAGCGTGGGCAACTGACGTTATAAAAGACTCTCGTGCAGTACGTTTGGGCGGCCGGTTGGTCGCCCTTTTTTTACCTGCACAAATACACTTGAACTGCTTTCGCTGCGATACGAAATGGAGGTGGCAGCTATACGCGGGTCGCAGACCGGGACTCTAGAACCGGCAGATCCTAAGGTCTCCCACGCGCAGCCGGCATAAAAATCGGGTGTTGTGCGTCCAGAACTGCAGTGCAAGTGGACGTCTGCCTTGACTCGAAACCGGCTAATAGTTGTCGCTGATTAGCCCCCCAATCACCAAGACTGATGCGTTGGAGTTGCCGACATAAGCACGGGTACCGTCCGTGCTGACGGCGATCCCGTACGGATTGCTTCCGCCAGGGATGTTCTTCAGGACTTTATTTGTCGTCGTGTCAATTATCGAAACCGTGTGACTACCATAATTGGAGACAAAAATGCGGCTACTTTCCGGACAGGCAGCGATCCAGTACGGATTGTTCCCGACCTGGATATTCGTTAAGACTTGATCCGTCGCCGTGTCAATCACTGAGACCGTGTGGGTGGCCCAGTTGCTGGCATAAACGCGGGTACCGTCAGGGTTGACTACGATCCCGGTCGGCTTGCTTCCGATAGGGATGCTCGTAAGGACTCGATCCGTCGTTGTGTCAATCACCGAGACCGTGTTGCTAGCCCAGTTGCTCGCGTAAACTCGATTACCGTCCGGGCTGACGGCGACTCCGTAAGGACTTTTCCCGGTCGGAATATTCGTCAGGACTCGATCCGTTGCCGTATCAATCACTGAGATTGTGTGGCTACCAAAATTGCTGACATAAGCGCGGGTGCCGTCCGGGTTAAAGGCAATCCCTCTCGTGTAGGTCTCACATGAAATGTTCGTCATGACCCGATTCGACGCCGTGTCAATCACCGAGACCGTTCCGCGATCATAGCAGCAGACATAAGCGCGGGTACCATCCGGGCTGACGCCAACCCATCTCGGGCCGTTCCCTACCGGGATGGCCTTCAGAACCTTATTCGTTGCCGTATCAATTACCGAGATCGTGTGGCTGGCAGAGTTACTGACATAAGCGCGGGTACCGTCTGGACTGACAGCTATACCGTCCGGACCGATCCCGACCGGAATTTTACCCACCGGCCCCAGCCCCGTAACGGCTACGTTTGCGGTGTCGACCTGAATACCACTGGTGGCGCTCAGAGTGTAGGAGCCGGGGAGCTGTGTGCCTTTGACGCCGCTGACGGTGACCCTGCCGGCATCGTCGGTAATGAAGTCACGCTGGCCGCTGTCGCCATCGGAGTACGTAAAATTGGCCGGGAGCGTCAGACTCAGGTGCCCCCCGGGGATGGGCGTGTTACTGCTGTTACGAAGATGCAGTTCAACATCCTTGAGCTGACCGTGCGGCGCAATGGTATAGGGCGCGTTGTTGAAGCCAGGCACGCCGTACTGTTTTTTACTGACCGTATAGACGCGCAATGGGAAGGTGATCACATTAACGGTATCCAGCGACGCTTTGAACACCACCTTCAATTCGCTTCCGTGCGGCAAATCTTTCAGATAGCTGTAAGGCGCAGTAACCGTGTAATAACCATTATCCAGCCAGGCCTGATGTACAGCATTTTTGTCTCTTGTGAGTAGGGCGCAATCATGCGGAACACCATCGGCTTTATTGGCTTGCAGCGTTAACTCGACGGGTTGACCAACAGCGCCAAGGGGCCAGATGTTGGTGCAAATCGAAGCGCCGTTGACCAATGCAGTAATGTCCAACTCCGGTCCCTCTCCATCGTTCGATGCCTCGGTGATCCAGGATTTTTCCAGCGCACTTTCAGGCATTGGCAACACCGTGATAGTACAAGGAGGAGAGGGTGCCGGTTCATTGTCACCCCGTCTTACGATGTAGCTCACTGTCACTGGTTTGCCCAGGTTGAAGGGCACTACGGCGTTGTTCAGCGGAAGGAACTGGTCCCCTTGCGTAGTAACTTCGAACGGTCCGAAGGACCGGGTGCCGGGGCCGTCGGTACCGGTCCAGGTCACGGTGATCTGAGTGTCGATCATATTGGCGAAGGCCGGGACCACTGCTGTCAGCGCGTCCTTGGCGGCAATCGGTTGAAGAATGTTATCGGGCGCTTCCTTGATTTTTGGAGGCTCGAATATTTCCTTTTCGGCGATTTTGATGTTCCAGGCCTCGGATTCCGGCATTGCGCCGTAATTACCCTTCACTGTGTAGCGGTGGTCACCTGTGGATTGTGCGCCCAGCGTATGGTCCCATTCGCCATTTGCATCGACAGTGATGGTTTCCACTGGCGCAGCGTTGTCCTGCAGCTCGACCGTCAGTCCTGCACTGGCCTCGCCTTGAAATTTGAACGAGGTCTCGGTAGTACCGCTGCCGCTTGGGATCTCTTTGCCACTGACCGAACCGGTTACCGAATCGATCGTCGGCGGATCCAGCGCCACCGGTTGCCCCACCGTAAACTCCAGCACATTCGAATAGCTGGTCGTGTTGCTCGCTGCCCGGAAAATCTCGTAGTGCACCTTCACTTTTTTCCCGCGATTAGGCTCGATGTGCTGGGCCACAAACGCGGCGTTCAGCGGGAAATCCACGTCCTTGTCCTTGGACAGTGCGCTGAGTTTTTTAAAGTCGGTAACCGGCTCATTGCCTTCAACGATCCAGAAATAAGTGACGATATCGTTGGCCTCGCTCGGAACAGCCACCGGCCGTGGCGCGGTGATTTTGCTGGCGCCACCGGGCAGGTCTTTGGGTTCGAGCACGCCATCCTTTTCACCCAGCACGATAGGTTTGACCAGTTCGCGTTGCGCTTCGCCGACGTTGAGCAACGAGGCGTGCAGGGAAGCGCGGCGGGTAATGGTGCCGTTGTCGTCGCTCAGCAGGTTGTACGACAGGTCCAGCGTGCCGCCCTCGAGGGTTTTGCCGTGTTCGCCGGCGACGGTGATGATGAAACCGTTGGGGTCATTGGCCTCGTCTTCGCTGGGGAAATACCAGTCCAGTTCCGGATCGTAGGTGGTCAGGTCGGGCCGGGTGCCGAACCATTTCAGTTCGATCGCGTTCTCCGGGGTGATCAGTGGATCGCAGGGAATGCAGATGCGGTATTCGGGCGCGTCGGGGTCGAGCGCGCCACTGATCTGGTCGATCGCGATGGGCGCGGCCAAGCGTGTCGGTTCACCGATAATGCTGTAGGCGCGGGCTTTGGAGATGGAATTGTCGACCACGGTGCCGCCGCGGCGTACATGATAGGAGTACACCACCGTGCGTTTGGCCAAGGCACGCAGGGTGCTGTTCTTGTGCGCGATCGAGACCCGCACCGGCGGCGTGCTTTCAATACGCTGGATCACCACTTCGCTGATCTCTTTACCTTCGTCGTCGGTACCGAAGACGCTGAGGTAGATCTCGTCGTTCTTTTTGAAGATGTTCACGTCCTCCGCCCAGACTTCCACCAGCGGCCGTTCGTCCCCCAGCACCTCCAGATCGACGATGAGACCGTCGGCGTGTTTGAGGATGGGCGCACCCAGGCGCAAGCCCTGGGTGTCGACGACAATACGCACGGCCTCGCACCAGTCTTCGGACTCGTTGTACACGCGGTCGCGGATCTTGTAGCTGACCGACACGCCGTCGGAGTCTCCGGCTGAGAGGATGGTGGCCTGGTCGGCCAGCACCACGATGGGATTACCCTCCGGATCGTCGATCTGTTCCTGGGTGACGGGCTCGGACTCCACGGTTTTCCCGGCCCAGGCCAGGATGAGCACGTCACCGACGGCGCAGTTCAGGTAGAGCCAGCCATCGCCGGGCTTGGGTTTTGCGTAGATCAGCACGCCTGCCTCGGCGGTGGCCTTGTCGACACCGTCGCGCACCACATCCGGCGGATCGAAGGCCATGGTCAGTTCGGAGTGGCCATAGTCGGGATTAATATCCTGGCCACCGGGCAGTTCGAGTTTGACGAAGAGCTTGATCATCGGTCCTGGCTCGGGCTTCTGCCCGAAACGCGTGATCTGGTAAGACAGTTCCCAGTCGCCGCTGGGCAAGCGCGGCGGCTCGATGAACAGAGTGACGTGCTTGTCCACCTCGATGTCTTCGGTGATGGTCTTTTGCGCGACCATGGTGGTGCCCAGGTACACCTTGCAGTTATCGCTCTTGCTCATGTTGTTCCAGGCGGGAATCTGGACTTTCAACCCCTTGTCGGGGTAGTTGAGTCGTGCAGCGGCGAGGTTGACGCCCCTGGAGCCGTCATCCAGCAGCCGGCCGCCGGGGATTTCCGGATCGAGCAGGGCCAGGACGGAGATTGGTTTGCGCGGTTGGACGAGCATCGCGGGGCACTCCTGCCGAAGGTGGGGCGATGGAGTGATTAGGGGATAAAACCGGGAAATGCGCACCTGTCAGGTCTGACAGGTGTACGTTGAATTCAGACGAACGGTATCGTTGCTTTTCAGTTCGTGACCGGAAATCCATTCTCTGACGTAGAGAACGGATTTCACGGTTTGACATCAAGCAGGGCAATCGCGATTTTAATAGCGTATTTCACTTCGCGAGTCAGCGAATCCCGACAATATTCGAGGCATGCCCGAATTCTCTCGCGTCGCCATAGCCGCCCCAAACCAGATACTTGGTTCTTCTACTTTTGAATGGCCACCAATCGCTGCCCCTATCGGTAGACCAATAATGGTGATTTCCCATGGGCCATGATGCGCCATACGCGGCGTGTATTTCGTTCAATTCCCCCATGCTGGGAATACGTGCCCCAACTGCGGCGACGTTCCTGTTGGCCATGTCCCAGCCACCATTCCCACCGCCAAAACAGAGAATGACGTTCGTCACTGATACGGTAAAGCTTTTGGATTGCTGGGCAGTGTCTTTGGCCGTGATAGTCGCTGTGCCTCTCCCCCTGGCGGTGACAAAACCTCTGTAATCAACTGCTGCCACCGCTGAGTTGCTGGAGCTGTAAGTGATGGTTCCTGTTCCCCCGGTGGCTGATCGCAATATCGAGTTACCTGAATTCGGAGTGGGGAACAGGTTAGGGTAGCCCGCACAAATATAGGTCTTGCCACCCAATGTGACCGGACTTGTGTCGAAGCTCATTGGACGGATTCTGCGAAATGTTCGCGTTGTGGAGATCTGCTCGGTACTCAATGCTTTGGCGTACACCGAATGTTCACCAAGGGCGATTGCAAAGGGGGTCGTCCAGATTCCTTTGGCATCGGCGGACACGATGATATCTGTGGCTGCACCCAAATCATAAATCTGCACTTGATACAAAGGCGTGACCCCGCCCGTCAAAACAACCGACGTATCGACAGTAGGTCCCCCATTACTCAACTCGCCTCCCGAGTGCCTTACCGATGTCAGCGTCACGGCCTTGTGGGGGGTGACCGTAAAGTTGTGGGCGGGGGATTCCAGTTGTTCACCATAAAGGGCTCGTACCTTGATGACGTAGGATTTCAGGGCCAGCGTCGATAGTTTTGTCGAGCCGTTGCCCTCACCATCCAGAGTGACAGGGTCGCCGATGGGAGCGTTTTCGTCATAAAGCTGCACACGCTGGTCGGGATCTGCCATTACGGCAACGGTGATTTCTCTGTCGTAAGTTATGCCGTTGTGCGCGACCGATCCTTTGGAGTCATTGACTGCCGTGATACTGGGGCTGGTGGCAATACCGATGGTAAATGTGCGTGGATTGCCGTCCGGTACATCGGCGTCGTACAAGGCTTTCACGGTAATGGTTTGCAGGCCTTCGACGAGGCCGTCTGCAGGAGATTCCCACTCCCACAGATCCGTGGCTTGCGGTGTGCCTTTGGGAACACCATTGACCCTGATCTCGACCTTTTCACCGCGCGTCGCCGTGCCATGGATCGTCACGCGCTTGTCGTAGGTCAACCCGGCTTCGGGAATTTCCTGGCCTTGCGGATTGAGGATTCTGGTGATGGCCGGGGTCACGTAGTCGTAACGTGTGCGGATAGTCAGCGGCAGGGCAGGGAACTCGATTGCAGCGGTCTCTTCCGTGCTGTTGTCGAAAATCACTTTGCATTTCACCACGGCGGGAGAACTGTGCCGCAATTTCAGGATTTCACTTCTGAGCAAGGGTTCGTCGAGGCCTCCAGCCACTTGCTGGTCACTGATTTGATGATCTCTCAGTACATCGATCCGGTAGCTGCCGGTGCTGGTTTCGCCCTCGACATAGAGCCACGTGCGCTGGCCCTTGGCAATAAATGGCCATACGTTCACCAGCACCCTCGCATCGCCGACAAACTCCATCAAGTCCAGAACCGCCTTGTCTGCCTGAGGTACATGCGGAGTGGGCAGATCGTTTTCCGGATCCTGGAAGTCGAGGATGTTCAGCGGCAGCGCTTCGGAGGGCGTCCACAAGTCATAGCGCTGTACGTCATAGTTGACGTCAACCGAGCGCCGAATGTTGGCACCCACAAACGAGGAGGGCAGGTGAAAGGTGACGATGCCGGAAGGTTCAGCGGGTTGTTCCAGGTCCTCCGAAGTGCCGGCCCCGGGCGTCCCCCGCCATTTCAGAGCGAGGGTGTCGAGTGCTTCGTCCATGCTGAGATAACTGCACTCGATATCGACACCGTTGAGCGCATCCATCGGGTTCAGCGAACTGTTGGGTGCTTGTAAAACGGTAGGCGCAGGCAAAAGCCCCACGGGGATGCCAACCATCACCTCGAAGGGCGCCGAATAGCTGTACTTTCCCGTCGCGGCATGCAGCAGGGTGTAACGGACAGTGACCGTATAGCCGATATTGGCCGAGACGTATTTGACATCCACCCGAAAGCGCGCGGTCTTGTCGATCGACAACTCAGTGATGGGGCTGCTGCCTTTTGTTGAGCTGGACGCGGAGATACCAATCCAGTGATACGTCAGCGTGTCGCCCTTCATCCAATTGACCGGTTTGACCAGCACATGAGCCTGGGTATACACCAGCGTCGGGTCGATCACGCCATCTTTTGCTTCTTCTACATAGGGGGCCGGCAGAGTGGCGGGAACTGCGCGCACCTCGACCCGCAGAAAGTCAGACTCACTGAGTCCATAGTCGGCAGGATCATCGTTGTACACCCGGTAATAGAGTTTGAGGCTGCCGTTGTTCAACGGGAGAATGTGCTCGTTCATCACATAGATGTACGTAAAGCCTGCCTGCTCATCATTATTGCTGACGTCATACGCTTCCTCATACTCATAGGCGCTGCCATCTGGTTTCTTGCCTTCCCAGATCACGTTGATCGAGTCGCCGACTTTAAGGCTCGGATAAGCAAGTCTGACGGTCGCTGTTTTGCTGTCGGCGGGCAAAATGGCACCGATAACCTCTTCGATAATCGGCGCCGGCAACAGCGCCGGGTTGCCGATCACTTTGACGAAGGTGCGTTTGGAATAGAGCTTCGAGCCATCGCTTTTTTTGTGCAGTACATAGGAGCCATCAAGCGTCCCGGTGGCGAAGAGACTGACAAATGCGAAAGGGATCGGGAACTCGAGAATGTAGGGCAGCTTGCCGACGGTGACTTCTTCGGTCAGCGTGCGAGGCGCTGTTCCGGTGCCCCCGACACCGGCGACATTGATTATTATCGTGTCGCCCGTGGTGAATTCTTTATCGATTTCGAGGCGGATCAGCAGATCGGTCGCCTGATGGTCCAGTTGGTCGAGATGGAGCTCGCGATCATCGGCATCTTCGAAAATGGCCGGATCCAGGCGAGCGGCACCGGCCTCCACCTGAACCGTAGTCTCCTTCGACCATTTCTCGCACCAGTTCCAGACCTCATCATGGATTTCGTACCTGATCGGCAACGAATTGCCATCGCCGGCGGTCAGGATGTCACCGGGCGACGCGGTGATGACAATTTCTTGCGTGCCGTCGGCCTCGGCTTCTGTTACTACGTGCGGGGTCAGAAGAACACTGCCCCAGCGCACCCAGATGACATCGCGCACCGTCATCTCTCGATAGCGCTTGATGGTTATGGGCACGCCCTTGCTCGACCATTCTTTGCTGACACCATTGTCGATGACATCCTGCGGCAACCCGACAATGTCGAGGTGTGAGTGCCAGGGAAGATGCTGCTCTTCATCCGCGCCTGCGGGCAAATTCAATTTGACCAACAGCGTCAATACGGCGGAGGGATTATCCGGCAGCGGTTCGCCTGAACGGGTCACCTGGCAATAACACTCGGAGTAACCGGGGGCGATTTCAGTGGTCGGGAGATAGAAGAACAGTCTTTCATTGACATCTTCGGGCCTGATTTTCAGTTCGTGGATGACGTTGTTGTTCCAGAAAATCTCGATTTCATCACCATCCCCCATACCGGGGTATGGGTCGATAACACTGAAGATGCCAGCCTCGGAGTTTTCGAACGTTGCCAGGTTGATACCGCCGTCGCCATTCACAACCGGCTGAGTCATGTCAGCGATATACAACGGATAGATTTGCAACGGTGTGACGGATAAATCTCTGCGTGGGGGAAGCCGAAAAAGTCTGAAAGAAATCATGAGCAACACCGCCTGAAAGGGAAAAACGGGTGATTCCCTTTTAGTCCCATTGATTGTTCATTGACTACTGTCAGATCTGACAGGGGTAAGCGGTTTTCAGACGGACGGTCATGCGCGGGGTGAGTCTGTTTATTGGGCGCCCGTCTGAGCACTGTTCGCTTCTGAGCGCAATCTGGCAGAGTCAAAAGGCGTACGGAATACTCACCTTCGCCCACAACATTTCCCCCTCCGGCCGGTTCTCCACGTCAAATTCCTTGGCTCAGCGAATCTCCGCACTGGCGTACTTGAGAAAGGTGAAGTGCAGCGCCGGACCAATCGCGAACACCTTGCCGCGCACCCCGTCATCCACATCCTGCCCGGCGAACTGCACGGTGCGGCCGAACTGTTTGTCGTCGGTGGTCTGCTTGAGGTAGTAGCCGTTGATGCCGAGCATCAGGTCGTCGGTGATCTTGTAGCTGGCCGAATAATCGAAGTGAAGGATCTGCCCGGATTTGTAGTCGGTGTCCTTGCTCTTCTCGTTGAAGCTGTAGGTGGTCTTCATCGAGACTTCGGTGCTGTCGGTCGGCAGCCAGGTGAAGGAGAACATGGGTTTGTAGGTGTAGAAATTGTTGCTGGTGTTGGCCAGTCGGTCGACGCTGTATTCACCGGTGGGCACAGTGATTTTCAGGGCGGCGCCGAGGGTCAGATGTTTGCCCATGTCCCACACAATGATCGGTGCGATGGTGGTATCGCCCATGCCTTCACGGGTGTCGCTTAAGCCGAACACCGAGACTTCCTGCTTCAACCACGGCTGTGCGATGTAACCGGCCAGGCGCCCGCCGAACACGCGCACCGGGCTTAAATAATCGAGACGCGGAATCACCGCGGTGGATTCGATTTCGACATTCGACACTTTGCCGGCCAGTGAACTGATGTTGAGTCGGATCGACTTGTAATGGTTGTAGTAGAGGTTGAACGCGACCATGTTCTGCGCAAGGCTGTCGACCTCCAGCGGCAGCATGAAGAAGCCATCGGTGCCCGGGCCGATGTTGTCGACGCCGGCTTCGGTGGCGAGCGCCGGCAGGGTCGCGGTGCAGCCCAGCAATGTCAGGGCCAGGCGCAAGGGGGATGTCGCGCGGTTCGGGTACATATCCGTCCTCATTATTATTGTGTTTGGGCGAAACGCCGGGACGCAGGACGCCCGGCACTCTAGAAATAAGCGCTTGGAGCCTGACGGGGAGTGTATTGACGGACACGTAGGGGGGGCTTCTGCGGACAGTCGATAAACCCTGTGCTAACTTCCTTCGACATAACCGGTAACAAAAATAACAATCAAGCGTAATCCGGAATGTCAGCCGCTCATGAACGTAAAAGTCCAAGCCCCGACCTTCGAACTGGCGCTGGTATCGCCGTTCCTCCTGCAAACCTTGGCTGAAGTCGCGCAGATCAACGGCGTCGAGTCCGAGAGCCTGTACCGTGGTCTGGGTTTTACCCTCGAAGACCTGCAGGATCCGGCGCAACGGATTTCCTATCGCCAGGCCGTGGCAATGACTCAGCGTGCGCTCAAAGTGCTGCCCAATCAGGGTCCGGCCTGTGGGTCGGGGCGCAGAACGTGCTTGGCACGCTCGGTTTGCTCGGACATTTGCTATCGCTGTGTAAAACCTTGCGTGATGCGTTTGCCGTAGGGATTCGCCATCAGCACACCTCCGGTGGGATTGTGGTGTCCAGCGTCGATGTGGTTGGTGACAGAGTGCATCTCGATGCCGAATGTCGCTTGCCGTTCGCCGATGTGCAGGTGTTTGCGATCGAGGAGTTTTTCGCCAGCCTCCTGGTGTAGGGTCGGGCGTTGGCCGGGGCGGATTTCAAGCCGATCGCCGTGCAATTTGTCCATGCCGCGCCAGGCTACCTGAGCGAGTACCACCGCCTGCTTGGGCCGGACGTGCGCTTTGGTTGCCTGCACAACCGTATGCTGATCGATGTGCAATGGCTGGACGTCAAGCTGCCCAATCATCATGAGCTGGCGTTGCGTCAGGCGGTGGCCTTGCTGGAGCTTGAAGCCGCGCAGGTGCATCAGAAGCTCGATCTGATTCAGGCCGTGGAGCGGGCGATAGCCCGGGATCTTGCTTGTGGCAGTCATATCGAGAAGATTGCCCGCGACCTGAACATGAGCAGCCGCACCTTGCGCCGGCGTTTGACCGAGCATTCGCTGACGTTTGAAGCTTTACAGGAGCAAGTGCGGCAGGCGCGCACCCTGAGCCTGCTGGCCAATCCGGATATGTCTATCGAGCGCATCATCGAAGAGACCGGTTATAGCGATGTGCGCAGCTTTCGCCGGGCGTTCAAACGCTGGACAGGGATGAGCCCGAGTGCGTGGCGTATTGAGAACGGCCCTTCTGCAGTGGTCTAATTTCCCCGGACACCCCGATAGGTGGAAAATACACCTATTGAGGAGCTCTCCATGACCGACAAACGCAAAGTATTCGACGACA